>MEEF01000005.1 GCA_001724355.1 Mesorhizobium sp. SCN 65-20
CCCGATGCCGATCTCGTCGACCGCGTCGGACGCGCTCTCCCACCGCGCCGCACGGAACTCGAACCAGCGGGTGCGCTCCTCGCGCCCGTCCTCGTGCGTGCCCGTGAAGCGGTAGCGATACCGTCCGCCCGACTGGAGCGGGGGCGTCTCGGCCTGCCATCCGCCCGCCACCGTCGCGCCTGCCTGCAACGTGACATTGGCGGTGCTGCCGAGAGCCTCGATCCCGATGGCGAACTCCCCGGGGGCCGCTATGGACGTCGAGTGATCGATGGTCGTGGGCCCGCCATTGGAGAGCACCTGCATGCCGCGGGATTCGACATTGCTGACCTGGATCGGCGCCGTATTGGTGACGGTCGCCGCACCATCGGTGGTGACGTGGATGCCGATATTGCCCGCCGTGATGCTGCCGCCCGTCTGCTTCACGATGACCGGCGCACTGAGTTGCGACTGGGCATCAATGCCCATATTCGTCGCGGTGATGACGGACTGGGAGTCCAGCAGCACCGACGTGCCGTTTGCGGCGGAGCCGCCCAGGGCGGCAAGACCGTTCGAATTGGTCGTGGTGCCCTGGGCGTTCACGACGGTACCGGCGGCGGAGATGAGGGTGATGTTGCCCAGGCCGAGCCCCGCGTTCCAGGCGACAGCGCCAATACCGCCCTGCGTGGTGATCGTACCTGCGTTGAAATTGACCGTCGCGCTGCCATTTCCCTGGGCCTGGGCAGTCAGCCCGTGGGAATCCATGTGGGTGCTATTGTTGACGATAGTGCCGCCATTCATGTTGAGCGTGGCGCTGCCGGGGCCGTTGGTGCCAACGATGACCGCTGCGCTGGTTATCACGCCATTGGTGGTCAGCGTTCCGCTTTGCAAGTTGATCGTGGCGCTGCCGGTGTTGAGCGGCTCGTTTAGCGTGATGCGTATCGCGCTTGCGGCAGTGCCGCCATTCGTCGTGATGTCGGCGGAGTTGGTGACGGTGGTATTGGCGGGCCCAGTGCCGAGGCCGAGACCAGGCACCCAGATGCCGGCCGCCTGGTCGCCCTGGGTGTTGATCGTCCCGGTATTGTCGATGATGACCGTTCCGCCGGTGGCTTCTGCATCGATGCCGCGCGCGTTGAAGCCGTTCGTGGAAATGGTAGCGCTGTTGTTGATCGTCGCGCCGTTGTCCGAACCAGCGAATACCCCGTAGGCGGAAACACCCTGCGTGGCGATAGTGCCGGCGGATGTCACAGCGACGCCGGCGGAATTCCCGGCATCTACACCGCGCACTCCGGGGTTCGCCATCACGTTGACGTCCGGCTGCAGGGTGATTGTGAACAGGCCAGCCACACCGGCCGGATTGTAGGCAATGCCACTGGCGTAGGGATTGCCCGCATTCGTGCAAGTCACGCTGCCGCCGACAGGTGCGCCGCAGGCCTGCGCCGAAGCGGGCTGCTGCATGATGAAGGGCGAGGGCGCCAGCACCAGGGCGGCGAGCGGCCACAGTTTCCGTCGATGCCCCAGGCCGCAAAGGTGAGACACCGAGCGGAGCCAGCGGATGCGATTAAGCCTGCGGTGGTCCGTTGCGGAATTTGCAGAAACGGGATGAAGAGACTTTGAGAAATAGCTGCGACCCACGACTTTTCTCCGTCGCCCCAAGGTCGCCCGCCGAGAATCATGCTCGCCGAAAGGGAGGGTCGCAAGCGCCGCTAGGTAGAACTTCAGTTATTGCTAATTTAGTGTTGCGTCCGCGCCACAGGCGACAGTTCGCCCCATCGCGTTGAAGCGGTGCCATCGGCCATATAAGCTACTGAAATCACTGCGAATGCGTCCCCGTTCGGGGGGCGGTTCGACGTCCGTTCGTCCAGGTGAAGGAGACATTCCATATGATGACAGGACCGCTGTGCAAGGCAGCCCGCGCGCTGGTGGAGATCGACAGGGCGAGACTCGCGGCAGCGTCGGAGGTGGATGCGGCGGTCATCGAGGCCTTCGAGCGCAAGATCTCGACGCCCTCCGACAAGGTCATCGAGACGTTGCAGGCGGCGCTCGAGAGCCTTGGGGCGACGTTCATTCCCGAGGAGGGCGCCGACGGTGCAGGCGTGCGGCTGAAGTTCAGCCGCTCGGTGACCAGGCGGCTCTCGACGCTCGAAGGCGAGGGTGGGCCGGTCGCCAGCGACGACGTCCCTTAAGGGCGGTACGCGGCATCCGGGAGCCGACGGGCGGGGGCGTTCGTCGGCATCGAGCGAGCGGCGTGCAGGGTCGCCGATAGCTGTCGACGTTCCGGGAGGTTGAACCCGGAGGCCAGGAATGCGACAAGGGGCCCGCAACCCGGGGGCACCAGCCATCCAAACGCCGGACACGCAAGAACCGACATCCCGCGCGCGCAGTCGGGCGACCGCCCTGCTGATGCGCTCGATGCTGGCTGTGCTGGTCTGGGCGCTGCTTCTCCTGCCTGTCGGCCTCGCCCCCATCCAAGTTTATGACGGTCACGGCAAGTCGACCGTCCTCATCGACGGCGGGTCGCTGCTGGCGCTGTCCAACACCGACCGCAGCCAAAGCGCCCTGCGCAGCGCCGAATCGAAGGCGCCGTCCAAGGCTCCAGGCCACGACGGTTATGCCGCCATCGGCGGCGGTCCACGCCTGCCGGTGCCCTCTGCCGGCCGCCGGCTCCTCGCGAGGCCGGGCGATGCCGTTGCCGTCACCGCCGTCTTCTCCGCGTTTTCCGCGCGGGCCCCTCCCGCGCAAGTCTAGGCAAACTTTCCGATCGCCGTACCACCATCGCCTCGGCCTGCGCCGAGGGGGTGGGCATGGGTGCGGCGTAGCCAGACTTCTTGCGCGACAAGGGAAAACGATGAGCAAGAACCAGACGAACCCGGCCGATGCACGCGCCGCGGGCAACAAGGACGCCCTGATGGGCTGGATCGTGATGCTGCTCCTGGTGGGAGTGGTGCTGACCGCCGCGTATCTCTACACCCACTGACGATAGCCTTCCGGCCCCGAGCGGAATCTCTTCATTCGGGGCCGGCTTCGGGGGCGGAACCATCGCCGGCTGCGGGGGCGGAACTATCGCCTGCTGCGGGTTCTGGTACCTCCGCAGTCGGCAGCTTGCGGTCGAACTCGATGCCGTCGATGATCAACCGGCTGGGATCGGGAGCCCGGGCGACGCGGTCGACCATGTCGTCGCAACTGATGGCCGGCCAGCCGGCGTCGTGGCAATTGATCTCGGCGAACCAGTTGCCGAGCCCGTCTGTCAGGCTGAGATGGAAGGCGCCGTCGCGCGTGCGGCGGGCGAGCGAGCCGTTGGCCGCGGTCCATGTCCAGGGGCCGCCGAAGGGCGGGCGATCCACCAGGATGAAGGGATAGGTTCGCGGCGCCATGCCTTCGTGCTCGGCAGCGGTGCGATAGCGCATCATCGCCGTCACGTAGTTGGCCGCGATGCCCGGCCATTGCGCGTAGAGTGCTGCCATTCCGTGCTGTTGGGGGTCGCGCAGCAGGTCTTTTCCGCGCTTTTCCGCGCCTCCGGCCGCCGGCGATGCGGCGAGGATGGCAAGGGCAGTTGCGACCGTCATGGCAAGCCGTTCCATCGTCCGCGACCGACCCCGCCGGTGATTCTCGATGAATGCCGGCTGCAATAGTGTGACATTCGAAGGCATGCGTAAATCCGGACGCACACCTGCGATCGGCCAATTCAGCGACCAGTATTGAGGGGGAGGTTGCGGGCTGGAGGGAAGCCGGAGGCCGGCGGCGCTCAAGGGCTGCCGCCGGCCGCCCGGATCAGGCCGCGTTCCTAGCGCGGAAGCGCGGGATGCTTGCAAGCAGCAGCTCTTCGTCGCGCACGCCTGACCGGTAGAGGGAGATCAGGGTTCTGGCTATCTCGCTAGCCCAGATGGAGCTCGGGTCTTCTCCACGATCCAGGCAAATCTGGTCGAACACACGTTGGATGAGATCGAGGTCGGCGGGATAAATCGGGGAGTTAGGCCGCGTGAAAAGTACGTGCTCCATAGTCTTCTCCCAAAGAGTTACTTGGTTACTCGCCTTGTGCCTGCACGTCTCGACAGAAAGCGTCACCCCCGCGCGCTCGATGCGCGGCGGCGCGTCAAATCGACCAGCCGATTTTCTTCGATGAATGGCTGAGGATCCGGGTCAGCATGGTGAAGTCGTCCGCGTTCGGGACAACGCTTCCCATAGTCGATTGCATCGACCTTGCCTCCCTAACGCGACGGTTGCATGTTGCCGCTTTTCTATCTCCGGACGAAGCTTGCTCTACAACCGTGGTGATGTCGAGTCACCTTGGGTTGTATTGAATTGTTTGAAATCCCCGGATATGGCGGAATTCCGGGCGCGAAAGGCCTGCCGCAGGGGCGCGCGGCAGGCCCTGCGGAGCGTGGCTGAAAGGAATAAGACCACGCTCGGCTGCGCCTGATCTGAACTCTGGAGATATCCCCCTGGTTCCCCAGGGAGCGGCATTCGAGCCGCTGCGGCAGATCACGAATTGTGAATCCGGGATCGCATCGGTTTGGAACCAGGCGGGGGGAATCACGGCTTCCTTCATGAATTGTTCACCATCAAGGCTGCACCATCCCGATGCGCAGTGTATCGAGTGCGCGTCTTCGGCAACGCCCGGCGGGCAGCACAACCCTTCAGCCCGCCGGTGCGTTGCGAGACCCCTCGGCGCCCTTTTCATTCGATCCTGCATGACTTAGCGTTATCTGCTTGCGCGCCCGTGCGGCGGCGAGCGCGATCGACTGGATGTTCGAGCAGAAAGGCATGTCGCTTGGCTGAAATGACGATCATCGTCGAGTTCGAGACGCTCGACGGCGCGGAGGCGCAATTCCTCGACCTGATCTCCGAGCATGCGCGCGCGACGCTGCAGGAAGAGCCTGGCTGCCTGCGGTTCGAGGTGATCAAGCCGGTCGAACGCGACGGAACGCCCATTCCCAATTTGGTGATGGTGAACGAACTCTATGCCGACGAGGCGGCGGTGGCGGCGCACGAGCGCAACCCGCGCATGCCCGACGTACAGGCAGCGATGTCGCCCCTGCTCAAGTCGCGGCGCCTGACGCTCGCCGCTTCGCTTGCGCTCAAGGTGCCGAACGGGGGCATGCGCCCCGAGGAACTCAACGCCACCAACGACGACTGACCGGCAGGCCGAAAGCGTCCGTTAAGGTTAGCCGATCGTTAATGCTTATCCGGCAATGTTCGCCGCGGCGGACTGCGGAGGGGCGGCTCGCCCTTGCGCGCAGGGCTGGACGGGATGCTTGAGAACACAGGGCCGGACGCTGTCGACATGGCCAGGGAGCCGGTCAACGGCGCGAGGCGGTCGATCGACACGCGGCGGGGCGGCGAGGAGACCCAGCTGCCCTATGCCGATCTCGAACGCACCATCGATTCCATGAACATGGGCATAGTCCTGATCGACGCCGACCTCAGGGTCCTGTTCATCAACCGGGCGTTCTACGAGATATGGAAGATCACCGCCGAGCAACTCCCGGCGGGCTGCCAGTTCCGCGCGCTGATGGACATCAACCGTCACAACGGCGTCTACGACATCAGCGACGACAGGTGGGAAACCTATGTTGCCTATCGCGAGGACGAGATAGCCGCGGGCGACGTCGCCCCGCGCGAGTTCCGCCGCGCCGACGGTTGCACCATGATCTATTCGGTGACGGCCCTGTCCGGCGGCAAGCGGCTGGTTTCCTACTACGACATCACGGTGATGAAGCGCCGCGAGAGCGAAGCCGACGAGGCACGCCAGCGGCTTGCCGATGTGCTCGAATCCCTGCCCGCGGGCGTGGTCATCTACGACAAGGACGACCGGTTCGTACTGGCCAACCACAAGTTGAAGAGCGCGTTGCCGGCGCTTTCATCCACAATGGTCGCGGGCAGCTCGCTGCGCGAAAGCCTGGTTCTCGCCCAGCGCAACGGCTACTACCGGGACACCGGCGACCGCAATCTCGACGCGCTCTACGATGCCGACCCGGAGGCCTGGGTGGACGGCATGATCCGCCGCTACCACACCAGCCAGGCCGTGCGCGAGAGGCGCAATCCCGACGGCCGGTGGTATCAGATCTTCGACCAGAGGCTGCCCGACGGCACCTTCATCGGGGTGCGCGTCGACATCACCGAACTCAAGCAACGCGAGCGCGCGCTGCAGGACAGCATGCGCGAGAACGAGGTGTTCCGCAGCCTGATCGACAACGTGCCGGTGTCGATCTACGCCAAGCGCGACGATCTCAGGCTGATGTATGTCAACCAGGGTTGGTGCGACCTGACGGGCTATTCCAAGCAGGACGCCATCGGGCGCACCGATGCGGAAATCTTCGGAGAGGAAGGCGAAGCCTTCATGGACGCCGACCGCGAAGTCATGCGGACGGGCGCGACGGTGGAGGCGGAGGAAACCGCGACCGATCCCGACGGGCGGGTCCGCCACCAGTTCGCGCGCAAGAGCGCGATGGTCGCCTCGGACGGCTCGCTCTACCTGATCGGGTCGACGACCAACATCAGCGAGCTCAAGCAGCGGGAGAAGGAACTCGAGGAAGCGCAGCGCCGGGCCGTGCTGGCCGACCGGGCCAAGTCGGAGTTCCTCGCAAACATGAGCCATGAGATCCGCACGCCCATGAACGGCGTGCTGGGCATGGCGGAACTGCTGGCGAAGTCGGACCTCGACCCCAAGCAGCGCACCTTCACCGACATCATCGTCAAGTCCGGCAACGCGCTGCTGACGATCATCAACGACATCCTCGACTTCTCGAAGATCGACGCCGGCCAGCTGGTGCTCGACCCGGCGCCGTTCAACCTGTCCGAGGCGGTCGAGGACGTGGCGACCCTGATCTCGACCAGGGCCAAGGAGAAGGACCTCGAGCTGATCGTCCGGATGCAGCCGGATCTCAGGCATCTCTATGTCGGCGACGTCGGCCGCATCCGCCAGATCATCACCAACCTACTCGGCAACGCCGTGAAGTTCACCGACGCCGGCCACGTGCTGGTGGACGTGACAGGCAAGAGCGACGGCGAGCAGACCGAGCTTCGCATCGCCGTGACGGACACCGGCATCGGCATTCCCGAGGCCAAGCTCAAGCAGGTGTTCGAGAAGTTCAGCCAGGTCGACGCCTCGTCGACCCGCCGGCACGAAGGCACCGGCCTTGGCCTCGCCATCACCTCGCGGCTAGTCGACCTGATGGGCGGCGAGATCGGCGTCGAAAGCAGGGAGGGTGAAGGGTCCACCTTCTGGTTCACGCTCGCCCTGCCGAATGCCGGGCGCCTCGAGGGCCGTCCGTCGGCGCTGATCGACGTAAGCGGCGCCCGCGTACTGATCGTCGACGACAACGCCGTCAACCGCACCATCCTGACCGAGCAGATGGTTTCGTGGGGGTTCGATTCCTGTGCGGCCAGCAGTGGAGCTGAGGGCCTCAGCGTGCTGCAGGCGGCGAACGCGATGGGCGTGACGGTCGATTGCGTGGTTCTCGACTATCAGATGCCGGGCATGACCGGCGCGGAGATGGCCAACATCGTTCGCCGCATGCCCGAACTGGCAGAGACGCCGATCGTGATGCTGACGTCGGTCGACCAGTCCTTGTCCGGCCCCGGCTATCGCGATCTCGCCATCGACGCGCAACTCATCAAGCCGGCGCGTTCGTCGGCGCTGCTCGAGGCGCTGGTGGCGACCATCCAGAAGCGGCGGATGCCGCGTCTGACGCCGGCCGAGGCCGCCGAAGCCCTGATGCCGGCTAACCAAACCCCAGCGGAGCAACCCAGCGTGACGCGGCTTCGCACGGGGCAGCGGCCCACTGCCGAGGACGGCATCCTCGACATTCTCGTCGCCGAGGACAATGAGGTGAACCAGATGGTATTCAGCCAGATACTTGCCGAGACCGCTCTTTCCTTCGAGATCGTCGGCAACGGCCGGCGCGCTGTGACGGCCTTCGGCGAACGGCGTCCAAGGATGATCCTCATGGACGTTTCGATGCCGGAGATGAACGGGCTCGAGGCGACCGCGGAAATCCGCCGGCTCGAAAGCGGGGCGGGCACGCGTGTGCCGATCATCGGCGTCACCGCGCATGCGCTGAAGGGCGACAAGGACCGTTGCCTTGCGGCGGGCATGGACGACTACCTGCCCAAGCCGATCAGCCCGCGCGCGCTGCTCGAGAAGATCGAACGCTGGTCCTGGAAGGACGAGGGGCAGCGCGGCGCCGTTTAGGCCGGTCAGTCGAAGACTGTGGAAATGTGACGTTTTGGCGTGGGTATAGGCCACTGCCCGGACGGTAGACGGCTTGCATTCGTTGCCTGTGTGTAGTTTGCCTCGCGCCGGCAAACGAGCGGCCTCGCGGTCGCTTAACCGTCATGCACAGCGTCCGTAACAGGGGTGACACGAAACTGTCATCTAACTGTAATAGAGCGGGGCTATTGGCTCACCGGGCGCCGAGGAAAGGCGTCGAACGAGATACTCCCACAGGAGCAGGCCCCATGAAAAAAGCTCTTCTCACCGCGTCGGCCGCTGCCGTCGCGTTTGCCGCCTCGGTAGGCTATGCAGCCGCGCGCGACCAGGTCCAGGTTGCCGGTTCGTCGACCGTTCTGCCCTACGCCAAGATCGTTGCCGAGCAGTTCGGTGAAACCTTCACCAACTTCAAGACCCCGGTGGTCGAGTCCGGTGGTTCGGGCGCCGGCATCAAGGAATTCTGCAAGGGCGTCGGCGAGAACACCATCGACATCGCCAACTCCTCGCGTCCGATGAAGAAGGACGAGATCCAGTCCTGCGTCGACGCCGGCGTCAAGGACATCCAGGAAGTGAAGATCGGCTATGACGGCATCGTCTTCGCAACCGACGTGAACGGTCCGGACTGGGCCCTCACCTCCGAAGACGTCTACAAGGCGCTGGCCGCCAAGATCGTCGTCGACGGCAAGCTGGTCGACAATCCGAACACCAAGTGGAGCCAGGTCAACCCGAACCTGCCCGACTGGGACATCGCCGCCTACATCTCGGGCGAAAAGCACGGCACCCGCGAAGTCTTCGAAGAGAAGCTCCTGATCGCCGGCTGCAAGGCGCTCGGCGGCGTCGACGCGGCCAAGGCCGCAGGCCTCGATGACAAGGCTGCCGACGCTTCGTGCAAGGCAGTGCGCAAGGACGGCAAGGCTGTCGACATCGACGGCGACTACTCCGAGACGCTGGCCCGCATCGACTCGAACAAGACCGGCGTCGGCGTGTTCGGCCTCGCCTTCTACGAGAACAACGCCGACAAGCTGAAGGTCGCGACCGTGGGCGGCGTGACGCCGTCGGTCGAGACCATCGCCAAGGGCGAGTATCCGGTGTCGCGTCCGCTCTACTTCTACGTCAAGAAGGCGCATCTCGGCGTCATCCCCGGCCTGAAGGAATATGTCGAGTTCTTCCTGGACGACCAGATGGTCGGCCCGGAGAGCCCGCTCGCCGACTACGGCCTGGTCGCTGCTCCGGACGCAGAGCGCGCTGCCCAGCGCGAGGCCTTCTCGGCCGGCAAGACCATGTAATTTCGAAACCCCACGGGGCGGCGGAAAAATCCGTCGCCCCGTGGAATATTCCGCCGGCTGTCCCGTTCGGCACAAAGAACTGAATTCACCGAGGCTGGCCCATGTCCTTCCTGCTTGTCTTCGCCATCGTGCTCGCTATCGGGCTGGTCGCCTTCCTGGCCGGCCGGCAAAGAGCGCTGGCGCAGGACGACGGAACGGTCAAGCCGCACTCGCGCCCCCACTATCACGGTTGGTGGGCCTTCCTGACCGGCGTTGTGCCGGCCGTCATCTTCCTTGCGGCTTGGGACACGGGCGCCAGCGCCTATCTCAACAGCCACATCCATTCCTCGCTGCCGGCCGAGGTCGCCGATGGTACCGTCGCGCATGAGGATCTGGCAGCGGGCCTGGTGAAGAGCCTCGCCAGGGGTCTGCGCCGGCTCGACGACCAGCAGCTTGCGGCGCTGCCCGCGACTTTCGCCGAATTGCAGCCGATGCTCGCCGCCAAGGGCGTGGCGCTTGCTCCCGACACCCAGGACTACATGGTCCCGATTGCGACTGACGCGAACCGCGTCTCCGATCGCCTCGACCTGATCGCCGCGGCCGTGTCCATCGGTCTCGTCGTGGTCGGTTCGCTTTACGGCCTCAGCCGCATCAGCCCGCGCGCCCGGGCGCGCAACAATGTCGAGAAGGTGATGCTGTGGGGGCTGCTGGGCGCCTCGACCATCGCTATCCTCACCACCATCGGCATCGTGCTGTCGATGCTGTTCCAGACCATTGCCTTCTTCGAGAAAATTTCGCCGGCAAGCTTCTTCTTCGGCACGGTCTGGGATCCGCGTTTTGCCGCTGCCGGGTCGGGTGGGGCGGAGGGGCAGTTCGGCCTCATCCCGCTGCTTGCAGGCACGCTCTACATCGCCCTGGTGGCGCTGCTGGTCGCGGTGCCGATCGGGCTGATGTCAGCTGTCTACATGTCGGAATATGCCGCTCCCAGGGTGCGCGCGGTGGTCAAGCCGGCGCTCGAACTGCTCGCCGGAATCCCGACCATCGTCTACGGTATCTTCGCGCTCGTCACGCTCGGGCCGTTCCTGCGCGACATCAGCGCCGCCCTTGCCGGCGGCACAGGCTTCATCCAGGCGCAGTCGATCCTGACCGCCGGTCTGGTCATGGGCGTCATGCTTATCCCGGTGGTCTCCTCGCTGTCCGACGACATCATTACCGCAGTGCCTCAAGCCATGCGCGACGGTTCGCTCGGCCTCGGCGCCACGCACTCGGAAACGATCAAGCGCGTCGTCCTCCCGGCCGCGCTGCCGGGTATCGTGGGTGCCATCCTGCTGACGGCCTCGCGCGCCATCGGCGAGACCATGATCGTCGTGCTGGCGGCGGGCGTGGCGGCGAACCTCACGCTCAACCCCTTCGAGGCGATGACCACCATCACGGTCAAGATCGTCAACCAGCTGACCGGCGACCTCGAATTCAACACGCCGCAGACGCTGGTGGCCTTTGCCCTCGGCATCACGCTCTTCGCGCTGACCTTGGTGATGAACATCGTCGCGCTCTACATCGTCCGGAAGTACCGGGAGCAGTACGAATGACCGATATTTCGCTCGATACACTCGCCCAGCAGCCGGCACGTCCGCGCCGCGACATCGGCCTCAAGAAGCGCTATGCCGCCGAACGCCGCTTCCGCCTCTACGGCGTGCTGGCGATCGCCATCGGCCTGGTGTTCCTGGCCATAATGCTGACCTCCATCATCTCCAAGGGCTATACGGCCTTCTGGCAGACGACGGTGACGGTGCCGATCACCTTCGACGAGAAGGTGATCGATCCCAGCAACAAGCGGGCGACCGACCCGAACGTGCTGATCACGGCGAACTATCCGAAGCTCGCCGAGAACGCTCTGATCGAGAAGCTCGGCATCGACCCCAAGGACCGCGCGACGGTGCGCAAGCTCAAGGGCTTCCTGTCGGAGGGCTCGCGCGTGCAGTTGCGTGCGATCGTCCTGGCGGACCCCTCTGTGATCGGAACCACGCGCGACGTGGACATTCTCGCGGCCGCAAACATCGATTCCGCCTACAAGGGCCAGATCGACCTCAGCGTGCCGGAGAGCCGCCGCAAGGTTTCTGACCAGCAGGTCGAGTGGATGAACAAGCTCAAGGCCGAAGGGGCCATGGTCGAGCACTTCAATACCGGCCTGTTCACCTTCGGCGCCTCCAGCCGTCCCGAAACCTCGGGCGTGGGCGTCGCTATCATCGGCTCGTTCTACATGATGGCGATCGTGCTGATGCTGGCGCTGCCGATCGGCGTTGCCGCCTCGATCTACCTCGAGGAGTTCGCCAAGAAGAGCCGCTTCACCGACCTGATCGAGGTGAACATCAACAACCTGGCCGCCGTGCCCTCGATCGTGTTCGGCCTGCTCGGCCTCGCAGTGTTCATCAACTTCCTCGGCCTGCCGCGCTCGGCGTCCTTCGTGGGCGGTCTGGTACTGACGCTGATGACGCTGCCCACCATCATCATCGCGACGCGCGCTGCCCTTGCCGCCGTGCCGCCGTCGATCCGCTCGGCAGCACTTGGCCTCGGCGCCTCGAAGATGCAGATGGTGTTCCAGCACATCCTGCCGCTGGCCGCGCCCGGCATCCTGACCGGCACGATCATCGGGCTCGCGCGTGCGCTCGGCGAAACCGCGCCGCTGCTGCTCATCGGCATGGTCGCCTTCGTGGCCGACTATCCCAAGACCCCCTTCGACCCGGCCACGGCGCTGCCGGTACAGATCTACATGTGGGCGAACGAGGCCGAGCGCGCCTTCGTCGAACGCATGTCCGGCGCCATCATCATCCTACTGATCTTCCTCATGGCCATGAACATCGTCGCCATCGTTCTCAGGCGGCGTTTCGAGCGGCGCTGGTAGACGTGGACAAGGAGCACCCAGCTATGAACATCATGAGCGAGAAAACCCTCGAGAACGCGGTAAACGCCGAGATGAACAGACCGAACGAAATCATCAAGATGCGCGGCGACAAGGTGACCGTGCACTACGGCGACAAGCAGGCGCTGTTCGGCGTCGACCTCGACGTCCGGCAGAACCAGGTGACCGCGCTGATCGGCCCGTCGGGTTGCGGCAAGTCGACCTTCCTGCGCTGCCTCAACCGCATGAACGACACCATCGACAGCGCCCGGGTGGGTGGCAAGATCACGCTCGACAACGAGGACATCTACGATCCCAAGATCGACGTCGTCGAGTTGCGCGCACGCGTCGGCATGGTGTTCCAGAAGCCGAACCCGTTCCCCAAGTCGATCTACGAGAACGTCGCCTACGGCCCGCGCATCCACGGTCTCGCCCGGAACAAGGCCCAGCTCGACGAGATCGTCGAGAAGAGCCTGCAGAAGGCGGCGCTGTGGAACGAGGCCAAGGACCGCCTGCACGAACCCGGCACCGGGCTCTCGGGCGGCCAGCAGCAGCGCCTGTGCATCGCCCGCGCGATCGCGGTTTCGCCCGAGGTGATCCTGATGGACGAGCCCTGCTCGGCGCTCGACCCGATCGCCACTGCCAAGGTCGAGGAACTGATCGACGAACTGCGCGAGAATTACACCATCGTCATCGTCACGCACTCGATGCAGCAGGCAGCGCGCGTCTCGCAGCGCACGGCGATGTTCCATCTCGGCTATCTCGTCGAGGAGGGGCCGACGGACAAGATGTTCACCAACCCCGACGACAAGCGGACGCAGGACTACATCACCGGCCGCTTCGGCTGAGTGAAGCCACGATCACGCAGCATACGAGGAAACGATCATGGGCGAGCACACAGTCCGCTCCTTCGACGAAGAGCTCCAGCACATCGACCAACTCATCCGCGACATGGCCGACCTGGCCGGCTCGATGGTCGCCGGCGCGATCCGCGCGTTGCTTTCGTCCGACCAGGCGATGGCGCAGAGCGTCGTCGCCGACGATGTCGTGATGGATGCCAAGCAGCGCGAGCTCGACAATTCCGCGATCACGCTGATCGCCAAGCGCCAGCCCATGGCACAGGACCTGCGCGCGGTGGTGGGGGCGATCCGCATGGCGGGCGACCTGGAGCGCATCGGCGACCTCGCCAAGAACATCGCCAAGCGCGTCGGCGCCGTCGGCCAGTCGGCGATGCCGCGCAACCTCTCGCACTCGATCGACGCCATGGCGCAGCTTGTGCTCGACCAGGTGCGCGGCGTGGTCGACCTCTATGTGGCGCGCGACGCCGAAGGGCTGAAGGGCCTGCGCATCGACGACCAGAAGATCGACGTCCAGTACAACGCCGTGTTCCGCGAACTCCTGACCTACATGATGGAGGACCCGCGCAACATCACCGCCTGCACGCATCTGCTCTTCTGCGCCAAGAACCTCGAGCGTATCGGCGACCACGTGACCAACATTGCCGAGAACGCCTATTTCGTGGTGACCGGCGAGCAGTTGCCGCTCAACCGGCCCAAGGTCGACGAAACGACGTCGGCCGTCTCGGCCTAGTGCATGACCCCGAAAATCGGAATCGATTTTCGGAAAGGACCATGCACGAATTCAAGGTGCTACAGCGTCCTTTGCGCGTCCAAGTGGACGCGGCGCTGTAGGGATTTCCGAACCGCATGCGTTTGGCGCGGGGGCGCTGCATAGGTTAAACCAGCGCATGGTCCTGAAGGGGGCGTGCGCAAGGACAAGGTACAGGCGATGATCGCTCCGAAGGTCATGGTCGTAGAAGACGAAGAGCCGCTGGGCGTGCTGCTTCGCTACAACCTCGAATCCGAAGGCTACCAGGTCGAGGTGGTCACCCGAGGCGACGAGGCCGAGATACGGCTCCAGGAAAACGTTCCCGACCTGCTCGTGCTCGACTGGATGGTGCCCGCACTTTCCGGCATCGAGCTTTGCCGCAGGCTCAGGATGCGCCCCGAGACCGAACGCCTGCCGATCATCATGCTGACGGCGCGCGGCGAAGAGAGCGACAGGGTGCGCGGGCTTTCGACGGGTGCGGACGACTATCTGGTGAAGCCGTTCTCGACACCTGAATTCATGGCGCGGGTGAAGGCGCTGCTGCGCCGGGCCAAGCCTGAGGTGCTGTCGTCGGTGCTCAAGGTCGGCGACATCATGCTCGACCGCGAGTCGCACCGGGTCTACCGCAAGAAGAGCGAGATCAAGCTCGGACCGACCGAGTTCCGCCTGCTCGAATTCATGATGCGCCATCCGGGCCGAGTGTTCTCGCGCAGCCAGCTGCTGGACAATGTCTGGGGCGAGACGATCTACATCGATGAGCGCACCGTGGACGTGCATGTCGGGCGCCTGCGCAAGGCTGTCAACAATGGCCGCATGCCTGACGTTATCCGCACCATCCGCGGCGCCGGCTACGCCATCCGGGAAGACTGAGAATCAAACTTGTTGCCCCGGGAACAAGTTGAGAGGCAGGCCGACGGGTCGGCCTTCCTTACCTCGCTGTTCCGGCGTTGCTCTGTGTGCCATCCGCGGCTTCTAGTGGCTGGAAGCTTTCTTGAAGACATTGCGCCACATGTTGACCCGTTTCTGCTGCTGAGACTGCCGAATCGGTTCAAGATGACGTTTTATTGATTGCGTCTATACTAAAAATTGCCTTTTTTCATGATAGCTGGGCTCCCGTGCGTAGCTTGATCTTGGCAATCTTCTTGGTGCTGATCACCATTTTCAACGGACTGACCGTCGAACGGGCAGGGGCCGCAGGCATGGGCATTTCAGCCGAGCAGCAAGTCGAGACCGTGGCGGAAATCACCACAGTGTCCGACGAGTGCCTGCCGTCGCTGGGCGGCTGCGCCGGCGAGTACTTCTCCGAGCGCCTGGACGACGTGCATTGCGCGGGCGAGTGCCCTGCCTGGCTGGCCCGTACCGGATCCCTCACCACTGATCGCGCCGCGGTCGTGATGTACTTCCCGCACCCCCTGCTGCGTGTCGCTTCGACCGCATTGGACCTTCGCCCTCCGATCTCGGCCTGATCTCCGATCGAACGGCCTGCGGTTCACGCCACTGGCCGTCTCGAAGGGGAAATGATGGTCCTCCGAAGGTGCCGTGCGCCCGGGCCTGACCCGGTTTCGTCGAACACATCCAAGCGACCTGCCCCTTCGTCGTCAGCCGTTTCTCGCGGTAGCCGCGAGAGTTGTGTGCCGGATTCCACCCGCGACTGGGCCGCAATCGATCAGGGATCGGGGCGGACGGTTGCATCCACATGATCGCGACCGGGGCGTCGACCTCCCTGGCCTCGCGTCGCCCCTGAACAAAGGAAATGATTCCAGGAGACTGCCAATGAAAACAGACATACTCGAAACGAAGGCCGTGGTGCCAATGCGGGAGGGTGGCCCGGCATTGAGCCGCCGCGGTTTCCTCGCCGGTGCGGCGAGCCTGGGGACGCTTGTCGTGTCCGGCTGCGTCAGCACCAAGGAAGCGGTCGCGCCGGTCGAAAAGCCGCCGGTCGTCGATCCCAGTGCGGTCGCCATGTACGGCCCGCTCCCGAACGAGCGGTTCCCCATCCCCGCAATCGACCTGACCAAGGTACCAAGCAAGTTCTACCGGCAGCAGGTCGACTATGCGACCGAGGAGCCGGTCGGAACGCTCGTGGTCGATACGGACAATTACTACCTCTATCTCGTCCAGCCGGAGGGCAAGGCCATGCGCTACGGCGTCGGGCTTGGCCGCGCCGGATTCACCTGGGCGGGAAGGGGCCGCATCGGCTGGAAGCAGGAATGGCCGAAGTGGACGCCTCCGGACGAGATGATCGCGCGTCAGCCAAACCTCGCCCAATGGGGCGCCGACCGCGGCGGCATGCCGCCCGGCCTCAACAATCCGCTGGGATCGCGGGCGCTCTACGTGTTCCAGGGCAAGGTCGACACGCTCTATCGCGTCCACGGAACGCCGGAATACTGGACCATCGGCAAGGCGGTTTCGAGCGGCTGCGTCCGACTCATGAACCAGGACATCATCGACCTGTACGACCGGGTGCCCAGCCAGTCTCCCATCCTCGTGCTGGGCGATCCGACCCAACCCCATACGCATGAGGTCGCTACCGGCAACAGCGTGCCTGCACCGCAGGCGGGTTGATACGACGAACAGGTCCTCGCCGGACGGCGGCGCATCGCCGTCCGGCCAACATGGAGCAGGTTCGACATGAACGCGCGTATGATGCACCTGGCGCAGATTGGCCGCATGAGCGGCAACTCGCCCGGCTTTCAGTTCCTTCCCGAACACGGACAGGTCGTGTTCCCACCCGCAGTCGTCGTCGGCGGAAACAGGACGCCGCTGGCTACCATGGTCCTGTGAGAGGTCGAGCCGATGCAAGTTGACGCAATTTTCGGTCTTCGCGGAATAGCCATCGGCTGGCATGGCCGCGCTATCCTGAAGGGAGTGGCTGCGGCCGTGTTGGCGTTCGCGTCGCTCGGAACCGTTTCGGCGCTCTGGGACAATCCGCTTTTCACCCGCATGACCCCGGTCGGGGCCTGGGAATTGCCCGCCCTGGTCGTGCTGTCGGTGCTCTCGGGGCTCTACATCGCCGTGCGGCGTCCTGTCTGTTCAGTTCGCCGCGCGGGCATCGGAGGCGTGGCGGGCTTCATCGGCATCGCCTGCCCGACCTGCAACAAGATCCTCATGATTCTGTTCGGGGGCGAGTTCCTGATGATGTGGTTCGACCCGATCCGCCCCTTTATTTCGGCGCTCGGCATAGCGCTCCTCGCCGTTGCCTCATGGCACGAAATACGCGCTCGCCGAGTGGATGCAGCAAACCAAACGCAACTGGAGTATCCGAAGTGACCGACATATCCGCCGGGCGCGTCCGCGCCGGCCAGCCAGTTCCTCATTTGTGGCGCCGCACGCTGCTTCGCCATCTTGTGGTCGTCGGCCTCTCGGCCGCGCTGGTCTACGCCTTCGGCGCCATTCACGGGCAGTGGAGCCCGATGCACCGGTGGAACCGCGCATTCGCGGACGCATCGCTGGCGCTTCTGGTGATCACAATGTCGATCGGGCCGTTGACGCGCCTATGGCCCGGCTCGATGCGGATCGTGGCCTACCGGCGCGAAACCGGCATCTATGCGACCTTGCTGGCGGCCGTGCATACGGTGGTCATACTCGCCGGCTGGGTCGAGTGGGATTTCGCGCGGCTGTTCGGCTACGAGGTCATCCCGCAGACGGGCGAGTATGTGATGTTCCAGCAGGGCTTCGGGCTGGCAAACGTGATCGGCATCGCCGCCCTGGCCTATGCGCTCCTGCTCATGTCCACCTCGAACGACTGGTCGATCCGCGTGCTGGGGTCCTCGGTGTGGAAGTTCCTGCAGAACGGCGCGACGGTGCTGTGGGGCCTTGCCTTGCTGCACACCGCCTATTTCCTGTTCCTGCACTTCCTGAGCTTCCATCGCCCGACGCCCGAGCCGAGCCCGCTGCAGTGGCCGTTCGTGGCGGCGATACTCTCGGTGCTCCTGCTGCGCGTCGCGGCCACTCTTTCGACCTGGGGCAAGAAGAGGAAATAGTTTCAGGTAACGCGCCCATGCGGGCATTGGCGGTCTGGCGCCGCAGACGGTGCCAGACCCTGTCGCGATCACTTCCACTTGATGCAGACAGCCGGGCCTCGGTGCCAACCGCATTTGCAAGCTCGTCGGGACATGACATGCCCTCGCCCTGCCCGAAAGAGGTAGGGCAGGGGCGATTGCCGGCCGCTGGGGACTGCTCCTAACCTGTGCCGTCTCTAAGCGGTCACGGCTGGCGATGCGCCTCGTTGTTGTGCTGTTACTCGGGCTGGCAATGCTCATGACCCCAATCGGGGCCATGGCGTCGACGGCTGCGCCGCAGCATGAGGCGACCAACCTCTATGGCGGCCATGCCGCGACGGGTCACGTCGACTGTGGAAAGGCAGCCGGCCAGACGCAGCACGACTGCCACGTGACGAGCCATTCGCATCATCCGCTCGGCAAGGCCGCATTCGTCTCGCTCGTGCTCGCTGCGTCCGCCAACTGCTGGCCGAACCGAGCCTCCCTCGCGACCAGGGCCGATCTTTTCGGCGCCATCGACCACCCTCCGCGAGCCTCCATCCCCGCGTGATGGACATGCGCCGAGCAAGCTCGGCGCGGAGTGCAACTCCAGTGTCCGCCAGGGGAATGGTCGTGGGCGCAATCCTGCCATCCGGAAGCCATGGCGCAACAGCTGTGCGCAACCCGATGTCGGGAACCGAACGCGCATTCCTCCCGCGGCACCGCCGGAGGATTTCGGTCATGGATCAGTTTTCGAAACTTCGCAGTTCTTCCCAAGGTCAGCCAGCACACCATCCAGGCAAGCCGGCATCGAACCAATGGAACGAGGAGCGGGTCACACGTCATTTCGACCACGCCACCGACCGTTCCGAGGACGTCTATCTCCGGCAGGAAACGCCCGGAGGGTTCTTCTATCGCAGGCGGCAGGCCATAGTCATGCGCTGCCTGCATTCCAGGCAGGGCGACGTGGTGGCGGACCTCGGTTGCGGTCCGGGTGCCTATGCGGTCAAAGTCGCCGAGCGCGGCAGCAAGTACATCGGGTTCGACCTGTCGCCGCGAATGATAGCGCACGCGCGCAGGCGCCATGCCCATCTCACGGACGCGGAGTTCATGGTGGGCGATGTCGGCAACCTGCCGCTCGCCTCGAACAGCGTCGACGCCCTGTTGTGCCTGGGCATGCTCGAGTATGTCCCCAAGGACGATGAGGTCGCCTATCTGGCCGAGATGGCCAGGGTTTTGAAACCGGGAGGCCGGGCAGTCTTCTCATTCCTGAACGCGGCGAGTCCCTACTGGATCTGGGTAGAGCGTTGCTATCCGCTTGCAAAATTCGTCGTCAGGAACAGCCGGGCGGTCTTTGGGGGCGCCAAGCACGTGCGGTTCGACGAATGCGCAGGGGAGGCCCTGCCAACCCGCAGGTTCAGGCTGAGGGAGCGCTGCGCATTGCTCGGCAGCATGGGACTCGAGGTGACCGAGGAAAGCTATTTCTCGATCAACGTCCTGCCGATGCCGCTCGACCAACGCCTTTCCGGGCTGTCGCTTCGCCTCAACCGCAAGCTCGAGCCCTTGCTCGAGTGGCCGTTCCTGGAGCGGCTCGGCATGGGTTTCGTGATCTCGGCCAGGAAGGCGTGACCGGGAGAGATCTCAGGCGACGCCGACCTGCGCACGGCGGGCCGGCGTGCCCGGAGCGAAGACCTCGTCGTCGACATAGAGCAGGGCGCGCATCATGCAGCCCTCGCGGATGAGCGGCACCTCGTTGGGCTCGGTGTCGAAGGAGATCGCCTTGGAATGCAGTCCGCCCGCGGTCTTGGCGATCGCGGCGCGGACATGCGGTTCCATCAGGTCGAAGGCGGTGGCGCCGACGCCGACGAAGGCGAGCGGCGCTGGGTCGAACAGCGCGAACATGGAGCCGAGGCCGAAGCCGATGGCTTCGCCCGCCTTGCGGAAGGCCTCGCGCTCAGGACCGTCGTGGTCGCGGGCGGCGTCCGCGAGTGCGCGGATGTCACCGTCAGAGAGGTCCGCGAGGGGCTCCGCGTTCTCGTCGCCCTGCCTGGCGTTGCGCCAGATGGCGTAGTTGCCGGCATAGGCCTCGATGCAGCCGCGCCGGCCGCAGCGGCACAGCGCGCCGTCGGGGCGATGGATCATGTGGCCGAATTCGCCGCCCGACGATTGCGTGCCGGTGAAGAGTTCGCCCTTGGTCACCAGTCCCATGCCGATGCCGTGCGAGAGCAGGATGGCAATGAAGTCGTCGCGGTAGCGGGAAGGATCCCGCCAGCGCAGCGCCTCGGCGATCATGTTGCAGTCGTTCTCGACGGTCACCGGCACGCCGAACTCCTGCTCGAGCTTGTCGGCGAATGGAATGTCGTCATGCGGGGTGATCGGCGACCACAGAAGCGTGCGCGAGCCGGAATCGGTGACCCCCTGGATGGCGACGGCGATGCGCAGTACCGCGCCCTTGTTGCCGGCCTCGATCAGGCGGCGGACGATGCCGATGCATTCGTCCACGAGGGTATCGGCTTCCATGCGTTGGGTAACGAGCCTGCGGCTCTCCTCTGCGATGGTGTTGCCGGCATAGTCGATGAGCGCGGCCGACAGGCTGTTGAGTGAAAGCACCACGGCGACGACCGCGGCGGCGTCGGGGTCGAGCGCGAGCCCAACCTGGGGCCTGCCGCGCTTCATGAGCGCCGGTTCGCCGCCCTTGGATTCGGCAAGGATGCCTTCGCCGATCAAATCGGAGGAGATCGTTGAGATCGTCGAGTGGCTGAGGCCGGTGGTTGCCGCGATTTCGGTGCGCGACGGCTGGCCGGCACGGCGCACCGCGGAAATGACCATGGCGCGATTGCGCTTCCTGAGATCGTCGTGACGAATGCCGACCGACATGAATTCGCTTTCCTCCGGGGCGAAGAGCTGCTCTGTTCGCCGGAGGCAGGCAGACTCTCACGCAATATTGATTGTGACAGATGCCACTCCAAATGTCTTTATTTATTTCGGTCTCCGAAAAAAATAAGAATGCCGCGCGAAAGGCGGTTGACAGCGGACAGCCATTACTCCAGTCTTTTTTCGAGGCTCGAAAAAAAGAGCTTCTCCAAGGGCTATCGCCAGATAAGCGCGCCCGTGGGGCGCAGGGAGGAAATGATGAAGAGATTTACGACCGCCATATTGGCGGGTGTCGCCATGACTCTTGCTCTCTCGGCGGTCGCCGAAGCTAAGGGCAAGGTCATCGGCGTTTCTTGGTCGAACTTCCAGGAAGAGCGCTGGAAAACTGACGAAGCAGCGATGAAGGCCGCGATCGAGGCCGCTGGCGACAAGTATATTTCGGCTGACGCACAGTCCTCCGCCGCCAAGCAGCTGACCGACGTCGAAAGCCTGATCAGCCAGGGCGCCAATGCGCTTATCATCCTGTCGCAGGACGCTTCCGCCATCGGCCCCGCCGTCGAAAAGGCGCTCGCCGAGGGTATCCCGGTCGTGGGCTATGACCGCCTGATCGAGAACAAGGACGTCTTCTACCTGACCTTCGACAACAAGGAAGTGGGCCGCATGCAGGCCGCCGAGGTGTTCAAGGTCAAGCCCGAGGGTAACTACGTCTTCATCAAGGGTTCGTCCGCCGACCCGAACGCCGACTTCCTGTTCTCCGGACAGATGGAAGTGCTGAAGGAGGCCGTTGACGCCGGCAAGATCAAGAGCGTCGGCGAGGCCTACACCGACGGCTGGCTGCCCGCCAACGCCCAGAAGAACATGGAGCAGTTCCTGACCACCAACGACAACAAGGTCGATGCGGTGGTCGCTTCCAACGACGGCACGGCCGGCGGCGCGATTGCCGCGCTCCAGGCGCAGGGTCTCGCCGGTTCGGTGCCGGTTTCCGGCCAGGACGGTGACCATGCCGCCCTCAACCGCGTCGCGCTCGGCACCCAGACCGTTTCGGTGTGGAAGGACGCGCGCGAACTCGGCAAGAACGCGGCGGAGATCGCCTCGCAGCTCGCCGACGGCAAGAAGATGGAAGAGATCCCGAACGTCCAGAAGTTCACGACCCCGGGCGGCAACGAGACGAACTCGGTGTTCCTGAAGCCGGTTCCGATCACCAAGGACAACCTCAACGTGGTCATCGACGCGGGCTGGGTTTCGAAGGACGTCGTCTGCCAGGGCGTCGCCGCCGGCTCCGTGGCCGCCTGCAACTGACGTCGGCCGGTATCGGCAAGACAAGCGCTGCGGTCCACCGGGCCGCGGCGCATCCGGAAGCCGCCGCACCGCGTCGGCAACGAACGGCAGATGCGCACTGTGCCTGCTCCAGTTCCATCCGACTGTCCTTTGACCTAACATGAGCGCTCCGGCCGTACGCCCGCAGACGGTGGCCGGACGGGAGGATACGATGACCGATACGACCTCTGGCGCGCCGGTCGACCGCGCGCGGGCCTCCGAACTTTCAGCGGTTGGCCGCTTCCTCAAGGCAACAGAACTCGACACCCGCATGCTCGGCATGGTGGGCGCGCTGCTGATCATCTGGATCGGCCTGCACCTGCTTTCGGGCGGCCTGTTCCTGACACCGCGCAATCTCTGGAACCTGTCGGTCCAGTCGTCCTCGGTCGCCGTGATGGCGACCGGCATGGTGCTGGTCATCGTCACGCGCAACATCGACCTGTCCGTCGGCTCGATCCTCGGCTTCGTCGGCATGGTGATGGGCGTGACCCAGGCCGAGTTCCTGCCCCGGGTGATCGGCCTGCCGCTTGGCGATCCGTGGATCTGGGTGATCGCCCTTGCCGCAGGCCTCGTGGTGGGTGCCGCAATCGGTGCGCTGCACGGGTTCCTCATCGCCTATCTCAGCATACCTGCTTTCATCGTCACTCTCGGTGGTCTGCTGGTCTGGCGCGGCGCGGCCTGGTGGATGACCAGTGGCCGGACCGTGGCGCCCATGGACGCGACCTTCCGGCTGATGGGCGGAGGCCCCGACGGTTCCATAGGCTCGACATGGAGCTGGGTGATCGGCCTTGTCGCCTGCGCGGCGGTGGTGCTGATGCTGCTCAACGGCAGGCGGCAGCGCAAGCGCTTCAAGTTCCCGCTCAGGCCCGTCTGGGCCGAGGTCTTTCTCGGCACGGTGACCTGCGCGGCCATCCTGGCCGCCGTTTGGGTCGCCAACTCCTATCCGTGGCCGGTGAACATCGTCCGCCGCTACGCCGAGGCCAACGGCATCGCCATTCCGGAGGGCGGCCTGTTCATCGCCCACGGCATCGCAATTCCGGTGCTGATCGCGATCGCGGTCGGTGTGGTCATGACCTTCATCACCACCCGCACGCGCTTCGGCCGCTACGTCTTCGCCATCGGCGGCAACCCCGAGGCCGCCGAACTCGCCGGCATCAACACGCGCTGGGTGGTGCTCAAGATCTTCATGCTGATGGGGCTGCTCGCGGCGATAGCTTCCGCCATCTCCACCGCCCGCCTCAACGCAGCCACCAACGCGCAGGGCACGCTCGACGAACTGCTGACGATCGCCGCGGCCGTCATTGGCGGCACCTCGCTCGCCGGCGGTGCGGGCACGATTGCCGGAGCGATGCTCGGCGCACTGCTGATGCAATCGCTGCAGTCGGGCATGGTGCTGCTCGGCATCGACACGCCGCTGCAGAACATCGTCGTCGGCCTGGTGCTCGTCATCGCCGTCTGGCTCGACACCATCTACCGCAAGCGCATCTAGCCGGGAGCCAGGATCATGGAACAGACCCGCATTCCGCTCGTCGACGTCAAGAACATCTCCATCGCCTTCGGAGGCATCCGCGCCGTCGACGATGCCTCGGTCGACCTCTATCCGGGCGAGGTCGTGGCGCTTCTCGGCCACAACGGCGCCGGCAAATCGACGCTGATCAAGATCCTGTCTGGCGCCTACAAGCGCGACAGCGGAACGATCTTCGTCAATGGCGAGGAGGCGCACATCGCCAATCCGCGCGACGCCAAGAAGTATGGCATCGAGACGATCTACCAGACGCTGGCGCTGGCAGACAATGTCGATGCCGCCGCCAACCTCTTCCTCGGCCGCGAGATCATGACCGCCTACGGCACGCTCGACGACGTCGCCATGGAGGCCGAGGCGCGCAAGGTGATGGGCCGGCTCAACCCGCGCTTCCAGCGGTTCAAGGAGCCGGTGATCAAGCTCTCCGGCGGCCAGCGGCAGTCGGTGGCGATCGCGCGCGCCATCCTGTTCAACGCGCGCATCCTGATCATGGACGAGCCGACGGCGGCACTCGGGCCGCAGGAGACCGCGCAGGTCGGCGAACTGGTCAAGCAGCTCAAGGCCGAAGGCATCGGCATCTTCCTGATCAGCCACGACATCCACGATGTGTTCGATCTCGCCGACCGCGTCTGCGTGATGAAGAACGGCCAGGTGGTCGGTACTGCGCGCACCCAGGACGTGACCAAGGACGAGGTGCTCGGCATGATCATCCTCGGCAAGTGTCCGCCCGGGGCCGTTCCCGGGCCGGGTGCAATGCAGATCGCTGCGTGACTGTATTCCGCTACTCGCGGAACGTGCTTTAATGGAGCAGGGGATACCGCGAGCCAGCCGGATTTGAAGAGATACTTCCCGAGCCTCATCTTCGTGGCCGTCACGCTGGTCAGCCTGACGATGGCCGGCCTCGTCTATTTCGCGACGGTGGAAGCCGCCCGCATCAAGTTCCAGGCGGTGGCCGACGACGCTCTCAACCGCATCGAAGGGCGGGTGGAGTTCGACCTGTCGCTGCTGCGCACGACGCAGGCAATGTTCTCGGCCCGACAAGGCGCGATCTCGCGCGACCAGTTCCGAACGTTCTTTGCGGCGCTGGATGTTCCCAGGAACTTCTCCGGATTGCGCGGAATCGGTTTCCTGCGGCTCGTCAGACGCGGCGAGGAAGCTGCGATCGTGCGCGAGCTCAAGGAAGGATACGGCATCGACCGCCAACCCTTCCCGCCGTCCGACCAGATCTGGCGCACACCGATCATCCTGTTCGAGCCGATGGACAAAGCGGGCCTCGACGCCATGGGCTACGATATGTTCACCGACGAAGGCCGCCGGGCCGCGATCGAAGCCGCCATGGCCGCAGATGGAGAGCCGCGCGCGACGGGCCGCGTGCTGTTCGGCGCCGCGACCGCCAGTCCCAATCGCCAGCCCGGCATGCTCGTCTTCTCGCGGCTGGACGGGCCGGCAGGAGTCGACGCGCCGCCAGCGGGGTTCGTCTACGTCGCGTTCCGCACCGCCGAGCTGTTCCAGGCGGCCCTGGGAAGGGGGGCACTCCTGCCCATCAGCGCGGAGGTGTTCGATGGCCAGCCTGACGCTGAAGCACTGCTGTTCCGAACGGAGACGCCGCCCGATCCGTCGCTCGGCGACGACTTCGTGGTGCGCCGCGAGACCAAGGTGGCAGGCCGGACCTGGACGATCCTGTTCAGGCCCAGCAGCGCCTTCGAGCCGCCGTCGCCGCGCGCAGCACCGCTGATGCTCGGCCTGTTTGGGCTGATGCTGGCCGGAGCGATTGCGCTTGTCGCCCGCTACCAGCAGCGCGCCTACGAGGCGGCCTTGAAGCTGCACGAAGCGACTGAGAAAAGCCTGCTCGAGAAGGACCTGATGCTTCAGGAGATGAAGCACCGCATCAAGAATTCGATAGCGCGCGTGCTGGCCATGGCCCGCCAGACGGCGGCTGGCTCCAGGGATGTCGAGGAGTTCTCCTCGTCGTTCTCGGCGCGCCTCCAGGCCATGGCGGCGTCGCAGGACATGCTGACCCGCTCGCGCTGGCAAAGGGCGGACCTCGGCGAATTGCTACGCATCGAACTGGGCCAGGTCTTCGGCAAGGACCTGCCGTCCGAAATGGTGTCCGGGCCACCCGTCGAACTCGACGAGACGACGACGCAAGCGCTCGGCCTCACCTTCCACGAACTCGCCACCAACGCTCTCAAATACGGCGAATCGGACATCACCGGCGGCTGTTTGCGGGTCGACTGGCGACTGCGGGGAACCGGCAGGACGAAGCGGCTCGTCCTCAACTGGTCGGAGCGCAACGGCAAGGGGCTCGCAGCACCCCAGAAGACCGGCTTCGGCACCAAGCTCATCGACATGAACATCACGCGCGAGCTGGGCGGGCGGATCGAGCGCAGCTACGCCGAAGACGGGCTGCGCGTGGAGATAGACATTCCCTACGCCGTTTAACGAGCAGTAGCGGGCGCACAAAAAAAACGGCCGGCAAATGCCGGCCGCTTTCGATCTGGCGATTTCGCAGATTAGTTGCAGCGCGCGGTGTAGATGCGGCCGCGGCTGTCGCGGTACTCGCAATAGCCGTTGCGCAGGTTGCGCACGAGCAGGCCGGAGGCCGCGCCGACGGCGGAACCAATCAACGCTCCCCTGCCGCCGTCGATCAGGCCACCGGCTACTGCACCGACGCCCGCGCCAGTAACGACGTCGCGTTCGGTGGTGGTGCATCCTGCCAGTGCTACGACTGCAATGAGCGCAAGAATTGCTGACTTCATTTGTGTGGTCCTCTCACTTTAACATCGTCCCCGTCGATACTTAGCGCATCGATGGGCAATCCGAAATCGATTTTCGGAAGGTACAGGGCCCGCGTTCAGTCGGTCGGACCTTCAGTTTGATACGCGGCCAGCGCGACCGACCAGGCGGCCGAATCAATGCTCGTGAACATAGTCCTTTTCTGGGCGCACAGATGCCGAGACCACGTTCGTGACCCTGAGTTCGGCCTGAAGCGTGCCGTCGGGCTGCACGTTCCAGGCAAGCTCGTTGTAGTCGTCCTCGAGAGCGGGGTCGACCTCAAGGCATTTGGCAAACAGGCGCGGATACTTCGGAGCGAACTCCCCGATGGCCTTGGGCAGTTCCGCCTGGCAATCTTCATAGACCTCGAACACTGCAACACGGGGTTCGACCTCGCGGCAGCCGGAAAGGTCTTGCGAACAGGATACGAGTAAGAGAAGCGCAGCTATATGTTCCATGGCCGATCACCTGAGCCAAGAAACGGTCGACCGGCTTAGAAGTTCCGCAGCAGCCCTACTTCAATCGGTTGTATGAGGATAAGGCGTTTAGGCGAGACCTGTTACTCCAGTTCGAAGTTCGCCCTGGGCATGGTGAGGCGATATTCGAGCCTGTCCGTGCCGATGTCGAGCGCGGCGCTGCCGCTCAATGCCGTGGGCACGACGCGTTCGAGGGCCACGCTGCCGAAACGCTTCTGGCGCACCTTGGCGTCGGTGCCGACGTCGATGATCTCGACCCACTTCAGCGTCATCTGCTCGTTTCCGTCTGGCGCCTGGGAGAGATCGGCCTCGACCTCGACATAACCGTCGGCATGCGACAAGGCCCCGTAGCTGACCGAATTGACCGCGAGCTCGTGCATGGCGAGGCCGACGTGCAAGGCAGCATTGGGATTGAGATAGGGGTCGGTGCCGGCGAACCGCACGGTATGCTCCGTGTCCATGCTGTAGCGGCCCAACTGGCCGACGACGAGTTCACGAAAGCTGGCACCGCGCCAGTTGGACGAGGTCACGAGATCCTGCGACGCGGCGATGGACTGCAGCCGTCCCCGGAAGCTCACGAGAAAGCCGTCGATGGTGCCGGAATAGTGGCCGGTTTGGCTGGCGATGCTCTGGATGATGGCGAGAAGGTTCTTGGATCGGTGACTGACTTCGCGCAGCAGTGCCTTCAAAGTCTGTTCACGCCGCTTCTGCTCGGAAATGTCGAGCACGGTGACGATCACGCCCTTGATCTTGCCCGCCGGCGTCCGGTCGGCATCGATCCATATCTCGAACCAGCGCATGCCCATTCCGTCGTCCGCGACACTGATTTCCAGCACGTCGGCATTGCCGGTGGCGAGAACGTTCTTCTTGGCAGCGTCCAGCCGGTCGGCCTGTTGCGACGGCAAAGCGCCGTTGCCTTCGTGGCTGGATTCAAGCCAGGGCGGGTTCAGATTGTGCGACCAAACGGTTCGGAGGCGGCGGTCTTGATAGAGCACGGCAATGCCGGCGTTGCGCGATGCGTGCAACAGTGCGGTGTCCACGCGCGTGTCCGGGTCGATGTGGGAAGGAGGATCGGCCATGCGATCGGGTTCGCCTTGCTCCGTTCTATGACGCGAAAGGCAGGGCGAGCGGTTGGGAATCCGGTACCGTCAGCCTACTGATCGCAGTGCCCAAAAAAGGTTCCGCCGGATAGTGCGCCCTTGCGGGAGCGCTACCCGGCGGCGCTGGAAACCGGTTGAGGGGAACGGTCTCCAGTTTTGGTCCATTCTGCATTTTGCCGGCGTCATCCCGCGCGCCTGAACAGGCCCGCGATCAGGGAAATGACCAGGAACGCCAGGAAGATGAAGAACAGTATCTGTGCGATACCGGCGGAGGTTCCGGCAATGCCGCCGAAGCCGAGCGCGCCGGCGATAATCGCCACCACAAGGAATACAAGCGCCCAGTAAAGCATCATCTATCTCCTTCAAATGATGTCTAAAAAACGTGTCGCCCCTGGGTTTGGTTCCCCAGGGGCGGTGCTAAAAATGCCTATGCAGCAGCTTTGGCTTGTCTGTCAAAGAATAGCGCCTGACTGATCAGCGCCTTGACCATATCCGGGTTGAAAGGCTTGGTGACGAGGAAGGCCGGTTCCGGCCGCTCGCCGGTGAGAAGGCGCTCGGGGAAGGCGGTGATGAAGATCACCGGCAGCGACCGCGACGACAGTATCTCGTTGACCGCGTCGATGCCCGAGCTGCCGTCGGCGAGCTGGATGTCGGCCAGCACCATCTTCGGGTGCGTCTTGGCAAACAGCGCAGTCGCCTCGGCGCGCGTGCGGGCGGTGCCCACGACACGGTGGCCCAGGCTCTCCACCATTTCCTCGATGTCCATGGCGATGAGCGGCTCGTCCTCGATGATGAGGATGTCGGTCGCCACCTGGCGCGAGATTTCGCTGCTGGCTTCCTGTAGCAACTCCGAGAACTGGTTTTCGTCTACATCGAGCACTTCGGCCGCCTCAGGCTCGGTAAAGCCCTCGACCGCCACCAGCAGGAAGGCTTGGCGGGGGCGGGGGGCGATGGCCGAAAGGTTGGCTGCGGCGCGCTGCTCCCAGGCGAGCGGCGGCGTTTCCTGCGGTACCTTGATCGAGACCGAGGTGAACAGCTTGGCGAACATGCGGTAGAGCGCGATGCGGTCGCTCGATGCGCGCGGGAAGATGTCGATGTCGGCGATGATTGCCTCCAGCATCGCCGCCACCAGCGCGTCGCCGCTTTCCTGCGAGCCGGAAACCGCTCGCGAGAAACGGCGGAGATAGGGCAGATGCGGTGCAATTCGGGTAGAAAGGGTCATTAGTGGACGTCTCCCTCATATGACGTTGTTGACCTTGAAGAGAGCCTTCAACGTTTTGTCGCTGTGAAAGTTCCTTGTCATGGAACCTATCCGGTGCTGACGAGTTTGATGCAGAATTCGGGCGACCGGACAAGGGTGATACGCGCCCTGGCACTGGGGGACAGCCTGACGATACAAAGGGCGAAGCATTTTATGACAAGGCAGACAAGTGGCGTAGCCAACGCCGGGCCGAACCGCCGCACTGACGGCGACCTTCTGGGAACCAACTCCGAAATCGGCCGAAAGCTCAAGCAATATTACGACGAACTCGTGTCCGATGAGGTGCCGGATCGTTTCGCCCAGCTGCTGAGCCAGCTGGAAGAAGTCGAACCCGCGCAGCAGAAGGACTGACATCGCATGGCAGCAAATCCCGGTTTCAAGGGCGACCTTCTCGCCGCGATCCCCGGCCTGCGCGCATTCGCGATGTCTTTGTCGCAGAACGCAGACAGGGCCGACGATCTTGTCCAGGAAACCCTGGTCAAGGCATGGGACAAGCAGGCGAGTTTCCAGCCAGGCACCAACCTGAAGGCATGGCTGTTCACCATCCTGCGCAACGAATTCTACTCGCAGATGCGCAAGCGCGGACGCGAGGTCCAGGACAGCGATGGGATCATGACCGGACGGCTGGCGGTACACCCCGCCCAGCCCGGGCGTCTCGACCTCGAGGATTTCCGCAAGGCCCTGGAGCAGTTGCCCGAGGACCAGCGCGAGGCGATCATCCTGATCGGCGCTTCCGGCTTTTCCTACGAGGAGGCGGCCGACATCTGCGGATGCGCCGTTGGCACGATCAAGAGCCGTGTCAGCCGCGCGCGCAATCGGCTGCAGGAGATACTCGACATCTCCGGCGAAGCCGACTACGGCCCCGACTCGATCGCAGCCCAGGTCATGGGATCTAACGGCTAGCTGAGCCGGGAAGGCCGAGGCTCGAGGCGATAGCGTCCACGAGATCGATGCCCGAGTAGGGTTTGCTCACGAGGGTGATGCCCGGGAAACTCGCGAAGATCTCGTCCTGCCGGTCGTATCCGGAGGCGAAGACGAAGGGAATTCCGTTCGCCTGGAGCCCGCGCGCGAAATCGAGCGTGGGCTCTCCGCCGAGCATGACGTCGATGATGGCGGCATCGTACGGGAGCGAAACCGACTCCGCGTCCTGCAGGTTGCCGGCGACGATGATGTCGACAGCGCCGCTGTCGCGGCACAGCTGTTCGACGTCCATGGCAATCAGCGCTTCGTCTTCGAGCAGCAGGATACGCAGACCGGAAAGCTGGGTGGGCACGTCGCGGCAACTCCATCTTGGGAGTCCGAGGATGGTGCCAGACGGGGCCGCTGTCATTAAAAAAAGACATCCAGCCCGATCTTCTGGAAGCCTGCGCGCGGCCGGACGGAAGACGCGCTGCCGGTCCGATGGAATGGAGGCGAAGGCAAGGCATGAGAAGTCAGGACCCTGCTCGCGCAGCGCCGCGCCAGATCCGGTGTCAGGACTGCCCGCTGAGAAGCCTGGCGGCGTTCCGGCCGTTCGAGAAGAGTGAGCTCGATTTCATCAGCCGCTTCAAGCGGGGTGAACTCGTGGCCGATCGCGGCGCCACGATCCTGGCCGAAGGCGCCAGCAAGGCCCCGCTGTTCACCGTGCTCAAGGGATGGGGCTTCCGCTACAAGCTGCTCGAGGACGGGCGCAGGCAGATACTCAACTACGTATTGCCGGGCGATCTGATCGGGCTCCAGGGAACGCTGATGGGCGAGATGCAGCATTCGGTCGAGGCCCTGTCACCGATGCTTCTGTGCGTCTTCGATCGTGACAAGCTGACTGAGCTCTACCGCGACCATCCCGGGCTCGCCTACGACATCACATGGATCGCGGCGCGGGAGGAGCGCATGCTCGACGAGAACCTCCTCAGCGTCGGACGCCGCTCGGCGATCGAGCGCGCGGCTTACCTCATCGCCTTCATCGCGAGCCGTGCGAGAAAGGTGGGCATGGACGGCCCGACCAAGGTGGAAATCCCCATCACCCAACAGCACGTCGCCGACACGCTCGGGCTGTCGCTCGTCCACACCAACAAGACCATCCGCAAGCTGATCCAGCTGAAGCTCGTGCAGTGGCGAGACGGCGGCTGCAGGGTGCTGGATCTCGACCGGCTGACGGAGCTGGCAGGCTGGCAGGGGCTCGACGAAGGCGCGCGGCCGCTGCTTTAGATCGACGATCACTGCTGCTGGAACGACTGGCGATCGGAGCCTTCTTTTCCGGCTGGATCGGACTGGAAAAATGCGCGCCGGTCGGCGATGGTTCCGGCCGGGAGGGAACCGAGCCGTGCATCGGGCGTTTCGACCCCGACCACGGAAAAGGAGCATGCGACATGGCCACTGCCACCGGAAAAGCCGGAAACGGAACCAAGACGACGCCGGATCTCGAAGCGGACATCAAGCAATTGAAGGCCGATATCGAGGCTCTCGCCAAGCAGTTGGCCATGACGAGCGAACACGGCTACGGGACGGCGCGCCGTGCCGCGGCGCAGGGCGCCGAGCAATTGCGCAGCCAGGGCGAGGCGGCGGTCGAAGCGCTTCGCGCCAACGCCAGCGACATCGAGGAGCGGCTGATGGCCAGCGTCCGGGAGAAACCCGTCACGTCCCTCGCCATTGCCGCGGGCGTCGGTTTTCTCGTAGCGCTGCTTGCCCGGCGCTAGGCCGGTACCGGGGGTCACATGCTGACATCGCTGATTGCGGGATTTGCCTCGGGCGAAACGGCGTTTGCCCTGCGGCGGGCGAAGCGCGCGGGCATTGCCTATGTTGCCGCGGGCATTGCCGGTCTTTGCGGGTTGGGTTTCCTGGTTGGTGCGGCCTATGTCTGGGCAGCGCGCAACTGGGGCGAGATCGAGGCGGCGGTCGGCTTCGGACTGGGCTTTCTCGCTCTCGCCGGCATCATCCTCGCCGTCCATTCCATTGCGGCGCGGTCCAGAGCGCGGGAAGACAAGCAACGTCGGTCATCGGAGCTTGCGGCTCTGGGCATGACGGCGGCCGCAGCAATCGTGCCGACCTTGCTGCGCAGCAAGGGTGGAATAGGCGCCTTGCTCGGGCCGCTCGTCGCCCTCGTCGCCTATGCGATCTATCGCGAGAACAGCGGGCCGGGGAACGGCGACGACGTGTCGGGCGACTAGGCCTGGTCTGACTTCTCTTCGGTTTCCCCAAGCGGCATGGAAATGCGCGCTTCCACGCCGCCGGGCAGGTACTCGTGGCGCACTTCGCTCGAGAGCACCTTGGCCAGGCTGCGGCGGATGAGGATGGAACCGAAGCCGTGATGGGCCGGCGGCGTCACTGGCGGCCCGCCGCTTTCTATCCATTCCAAGGACAGCCGCCTGTTTCCCTTGACGCCTTGGACGGTCCAGGAGACCGCGACCTTCCCGGCCGGCGCTGACAGGGCTCCGTGCTTCAGCGCGTTGCTTGCCAGTTCATGCAGGATCAGGGCCAAGCCGAGCGTCTGGTCGGGATCGAGCAGCACGTCCTGGCCGGTGATCGAGATGCGTGGAGCCTCGGCATCGTCGAAGGCGCTTAGCTCGAGCCGGGCCAGTTCGCGTATGCCTATGCCGCGCCATTCGTGATCGGACAACAGGCTGTGAGCCAGCCCCAGCGCCCGCAGGCGCTGGCTGAAGGCATCGAGGAATTCGCGCGGCTCGCGTGCGTGCCGGACGGTCTGGCTCGCCAGCGCCTGCACCGTTGCGAGCGTGTTCTTGACCCGGTGGTTGATCTCGCGCAGCAGGAAGCGTTGCCGCTCCTCCGCAAGGCGCCGCTCGGTAACGTCGAAATTCACGCCGAACACAAGCGTCGGCCTGGCTGCGGCGTCGCGCCCCACGACCTTGCCGCGCGCGGCCAGCCAACGCGGTGGTTCCACGCCCCGCACCCGATATTCGCCGGAATAGTCGTCGCTGCCGGCGAGCGCCTCCCTGAACAGCTTCCGCGTCCTGCCAATGTCGCGGCGGTCGATGGAAACCAGGATGTCGCGCGCCCGCATCCGCGTGGCGGCCGGGCGGTTGAACAGCTTGGGCAGCAATGCGTCGCATTCGACCACGCCGGTGCGCGGATCCCAGACCCAACTGGCCAGGTCCGCCGCTTCCAGGGCGATGGCGCGGCGAGTCTCGGCCTGCACCAGCGCGGCCTCGGCGCGGGCGACCGCCTGCGAACGGTCGCGCAATGTGAGCAAGCTGGAGCCAAGGGCCGCGATCGATTCGAGGTGCTCGATGCTGTCGCGATCGGGTGCGGAATGGGCGACGCGGTCCAGGACAAGCAGGCGACCCACTGCCCGGCCCGAGACCGTCAGGGGTACGGACATGCCGAACGGGAACGAGGCTTCGGGGATTCCATCGGAACGGCCGGCCCAGGCCAGGACGGAAGCCTCGCCGGCCGACAGGCCAAAGCGCGAAGCGACGGTGGAATGCCCACCATCCACGAGCAGCAACAAGGCCATCGGCACGTTCATGACAGCCGCGGCCAGGGCGGTCAGCTTGTCGAAATCCGGATCTGAAGGCACCGCAGATGCGTCCGCGGCAGGCAAGGCGCCTGCCTCGCCGGCAACGTCTCCTGCCGTCCCTGCGACGGTTGTTCCGTTGTCCTGTGCCGCCATCCCTGTGCCTCGCCAGGAAAACCTAGCCGCGAGAAGCAGGAATGGAAAGCCTCAACCGGATCGGAAGGCGAGCCAAGGCGCCCAGACCGCCACTTGCCGCTGGCCGCGCACTACGGCCACGTCGTCGGGCAAGACGCGGTCCGGCAACACCCTGCTAAGTGGAGCATCGAAAAGCGTTTTCCGGTCGGATCGGGAACAAACCAAACACACGCCGGGTCGGAACCATGCAAGGTCCCCGGCGTTGTGAAACCGTAAAGGGGCCGCGCCGGACCTTTCCCGCAAAAGACCGGTCGAGGCGCGGCATGCATGGAACCCACGCACTAGGAGAATTTAACATGATCCATAAACTCTTGGCTACGACGGCAGTTGTTGCGTTGCTTGGCGGCGCTGCGTTCGCGCAGGAAACAACTGCGCCCGCGCCGGCGGCCCCGGCACCTGCCGCGACCGAGGCTGCTCCGGCAGCCACCGAGATGGTGCCGCGTGCCGACGGGTTGCTTGCCACCAACATCATCGGCGAGACCGTCTACAACGGCACCGCTGATGATGCCGAAAACATCGGCGATGTGAACGACGTGGTTATGACGCCCGACGGCAAGGCCGATCAGCTGGTCATCGGGGTCGGCGGCTTCCTCGGCATCGGCGAGAAGAATGTCGCGATCGCCTTCGACCAGTTCGACTGGGCCGAGAAGAACGGCGATCGCTGGCTCGTCGTGCCGATGACCAAGGAGCAACTACAGGCGCTGCCTGACTTCGATCGCCGTGTCTACGATCCGGCAGCGGCGCCGACCGCGTCGACAGAACCGGTGACGCCTTCGACGGACCAGACGGCCCAGGCGCCGGCGACGCCTGACGCCTCGGCGACCGACCAGACCGAGACGGCCGCCATCGACAAGTCGACGCTGAAGGAAATGCCGAGCGCCGACATGCGCGCCGAAGAGTTTGTCGGGACCACCGTCTACGGTGCCGATGACGCCAATATCGGCGAGATCGGCGATATCCTGATGACCGCGGACGGCAAGATCGACGCCTATGTCATCGATGTCGGCGGCTTCCTCGGCATGGGCGAGAAGAAAGTTGCCGTCGGCAGCGACAACCTGGCCTTCATGGTCGACCAGGACGGCAAGAAGTATCTCTACACGACCTTCACGAAGGATCAGCTCGACAAGCAGCCGGCCTATGACGAGAGCAGTTGGGCCGAGAAGCGCGACGAGCAGCGCCTGATCATGACCCAGTAGATGCGGCGGCATCCGGGCGACGAGGGCCTGCGCAAATGCGCGGGCCCTTCGTTTTGCCTCGTCAGGGCAGCCGCGCGAAATGACCGACGGCGCCATCGTCGGTCAGTTCCGACAGGGCGAGCGACTGGTCGAGATGCTGTGCCCTCAAGGCGAGCAGGCGCTCGGCGAACTCCAGGCGGACCGGCAGCCAGGCCGGGTCGTCGGCGAGGTTCCGGGTTTCGGCGGGGTCGTCGACGAGGTCATAGAGCAGCGGCGACAAGCCGCCGGCGAAATGCACGTATTTGACCTTGTCCGTGCGGATCACCGCGAGGTTGAGGGCACGCGAGCCGAGCCCGAAATAGGCTTCGGTGGAGCCTTCGGCGATCGAGCGGAAATCGTAGGCCCAATGCGCTGCGTCGCGCCATGTCTGTGGCGCCCAGCCGTCGAGGAACGGTACGAGCGAACTGCCGTCGAGATGAGGCAAGGCGGACGCGCCAACGAGTTCGAGCAGCGTTGGCATGATGTCGACGGATTCGGTGAAACGATCCACATGGGTGCCGGCGGCGCCCGCCCGGCGCGGGTCGCGGATGACGAGCGGAATGTGATAGCTGCCGTCGAACCAGCCGCCCTTGCCGAGCATGAAATGGTCACCCATCATCTCGGCATGGTCGGAGGTCAGGATGACGATGGTGTCGTCCCAGGCACCGGCGGCCTTGATGCCCTGCCAGATCCGGCCGAGCTGCGAATCGACCTCGGAAATCATGCCGTAGTAGAGCGCGCGGATCCTGCGGAACTCCTCTTCGCTCCAGTCGCGCACTTTGCCGGGCGCACCGGGGATGAAGCTCGACTTCTTCTGATGATGCTCGAGGTGGTAGGCGAGGAAGGGATGGCTCGCGGCTTCCGCCTGCCAGTCGTCCATGCGGGAGAAGGCCGGACCCTCCGAGGGATCATACATCGTGTTGAAGGGCTCGGGCACGATGAAGGGCGGGTGCGGGCTGAGGAAGGACACGTGGGCGAACCAGGGCTCGCCCCCGTCCTGCTCGCCGAGCCAGCGCAGGAACTCTCCCGCAAGGAACGCCGTCGGCGTCTCTTCCTTCGAGTAGACGGGGACGGCCGAGCTCACTTCGGGGGCGGTCGTATCCGCCGGCCGGTGGATGTCGGGGAAGCCTGCGCTGGAATCTATCCCGCGCGCGGCGAGCCACGACAGCCACGCCTTCTGGTGTTCGGGCAGGAGAAGCCTGGTGGTGAAGCCCGGCAACACGCCCTCATAGGTGCGCAGGAACGGATCGCCGGGCGCGCGACCGCGCGGATCGGGCGACACGTCGGTATAGCCAAACAGCGTGGGGTCGTAGCCGACACGTCGCGCGGCGCGCGCGATGTTGTCGTGCCGGTCGTCCATGGGCGTGCCGTTGCGGCAGACGCGATTGTTCATCTGTTGCAGGCCGGTATAGAGGCAGGCCCGCGCCGGAGAGCACGGCGCAGCGCCGGCATAGTGACGCCGGAAGAGCACGCCCTCGGCGGCGAGCGCGTCGGCATTCGGCGTCTTCACCACCGGGTGGCCCACCGCCGACAGGCTGTCTCCGCGCCACTGGTCGCAGGTGATGAGCAGGATGTTCGGTCGTTTGCGGTTGGCTGCCAACTTCGCCCCCAGAGTAAAAATCGCGGCCAAGGAAGCCGGTTTCGACCAGGGGCGCAAGCGCCTTTCCATCCAGCCAGCGTAGACCAGGAACTGTGAACGTGCAGTGGCTGATTGTTCACAGTTTGAGCACGGACCATCCTGCGACCGATCACTATGCCGCGACAGTGGATGCGCCCATATTCCACCCAACAGCGGCAGGGGCCGCAGCGAGGAAAGGAGCAAGACGATGCTCGATCAGATCAAGGGCCTGCACCACGTCACGTCGATGGCCGGGGATGCGGCCGAGAACAACCGGTTCTTCACGCACAAGCTCGGGCTTCGGCGGGTCAAGAAGACGGTCAACTTCGATGCGCCCGATGTCTATCATCTCTACTACGCCGACGAGTTCGGTACGCCGGGATCGGTGATGACTTATTTCCCGTTCCCGAACATCGGCAAGGGGCGGCCGGGCGTCGGCGAGGTTGGCACGACCGTCTTTTCGGTGCCTGAAGGCACGCTGCCCTTCTGGGAGCAGCGCTTTGCCGATCAGGGTGTGACCGGGCTTACGCGGGACGAGAAGTTCGGCGAAAGGCGCTTGGGCTTCGCGGGCCCGGACGGCGACGGCTTTGCGCTGGTCGAAGCCAAGGGCGACGAACGCGCGCCGTGGTCCAAGGGCGGCGTGGCGGCCGACGAGGCGATCCGCGGCTTCCACTCCGCCTCGCTCAGGCTGCGCGACGGCGGAGCCACGGAGGAGCTGCTGAAGTTCATGGGCTATGAGGAGGTCGATACTTCCGGCGACACCAAGCGGCTCGCGGTCAAGGGCGGCAATGGCGCCGACTTCATCGACATCGAGACGTTGCCGGGCGTACCCTTCGCAGGCCTCGGCGCGGGCTCGGTGCACCATATCGCGTTCGCGGTCGAGGACAGGGCCAAGCAACTCGAGGTGCGCAAGGCGCTGATGGACACGGGCTACCAGGTCACACCGGCGATCGACCGGGATTATTTCTGGGCGATCTATTTCCGGACGCCCGGTGGCGTTCTGTTCGAGGTGGCGACCAACGAGCCGGGCTTCGACCGCGACGAGGATACGGCGCATCTCGGGGAAGCACTGAAGCTGCCAAAGCAGCATGCGCATCTGCGCGACTATCTCGAAAAGCACTTGCAGCCGCTGGGCGACTGAGGAGGACCGATGAGCAAGGACGCCTATATTCACAAGCTGCTGCCCGGGGAGTCGGGCAGCCCGTTGGTCTTCGCCCTCCATGGCACCGGCGGCGACGAGAACCAGTTGGTGGGCTTTGCCCGCGAACTGGTGCCGGGAGCGACGGTGGTGTCGCCCCGCGGCGACGTGTCCGAGATGGGCGCGGCGCGGTTCTTCCGGCGCACAGGGGAGGGCGTCTATGACATGCCCGACCTCATGCGTGCCACCACGAAGATGGCAGGGTTCATGAAGGCCCATGTCGAGGCAGCCAAGCCGTCGCGGGTGTTTGCGCTCGGCTACTCGAACGGGGCCAACATCCTGGCCACGACGCTGTTTGCGGAGCCGGGGCTGTTCGATGCGGTTGCACTGATGCACCCGTTGATCCCGTTCGCTCCGGAGGCGACCGCCAGCCTGCAGGACAGGCACGTGCTCATCACCGCCGGCAGGCGGGATCCGATCTGCCCGCCGGAGCTGACGAGCCGTCTCGACTCCTATTTGCGCGCCGAAGGGGCCGATGTGAGACTGGAATGGCACGAGGGCGGGCACGAAGTCCGGCCGAACGAAATCGAAGCGGCGAAGCGGTTCTTCGCCGAAGTGTCGAAGGAACTGAGCAAATGACCGAACAACTGGCAGCCATCGAACTCGAGGAGCGCGGCTCCAAGGGACGCTACGTCATCCGCGCACCCAATGGCGACGAGGCCGAGATGACCTTCACCCGGATCGGCGAACATCAGTTGATCATCGACCACACCGAGGTCCCCGATTCCTTCCGCGGGCAGGGTGCGGGGTTGCGACTGGTGACCCGCGCGGTCGAGGACGCCCGGGCCGCCGGCAAGAAGATCATTCCGCTTTGCCCCTTCGCGGCAGCGCAGTTCCGCCGCCATCCGGAATGGGCCGACGTGCTGAAGAGCTGACGCTCTCGACGCGGCCAAGGCCTTAGCCCAGACATCGAGCCGACGCGGGAAACCGCGTCGGCTCTTTCGTTTCGTTCGTATTTTTCATTGGCTGTTACCGAAACCTTGAAACGGGCTCTCTCGGGGCGGAACGTTCATCAGTCCGAAATGACTGAATTTACGACCGATTATGACCGGTTTGACAGAAATGTTGACCGAATGTGTCGTTTCTCGATTGTTGCATTAGTTGTTTCTGAAAGGCATCCCTTCGTTACAGAGCGCGGATAGGTTCATTTCAACAGGGGAATGAAATTTACCGAAAAAGGCCGCACCAATGTCCGGTTCCAAGCAGATTTCCGAGTTCGACAGTCGCTTCCAGCCGCGTTCGCGCGTGTACCGCCGCCCGAGGATCGCCGTTCGCCAGCGGGCGAACGAGCATCCGATGGCGATGTTCGCGATCTTCGTGTTTGCCTCGCTGTCATCGATGGCGCTGGCGCCGACGACCGGCCCGGCCTTCGCTTCGATGGGATCGCAGGCACGGCCGGTTGACGTTGTGCGGACGACCGAAAAGGGCGACCGCCTGCCGCTTTCGGAAACCGAGATTGCCTGCCACGGCCAGGCCTGGGGCAGCGAAAGCGCAGATTGCCTGGTGGCGATCGACAAGGATGGCAAGCGCGAGCCGCGCAAGGTCCGGATGATCGCCAGCGCCGAACCGGTGCACACCATGCCGAACGTGTTCTAGAGGCCGCCCACCGCGAAACCTCTTCCCCGCCGCGCACGAATTCCTCCAGCGCGTACCTCCCTCGCAGCTTCGGCTGCGGGGGCTTTTTTTGTCCGAAGGTGAGGCATCGCGGCGTTGGCCTGGCCCGGCCTGGTCAGTCCTGCAGAGTCACCTGCTCGGTGACCGCGGTCAGCGCGCTCCGCACGTCAAAGGTGCTGAACGGCTTTTCCAGAATGTGCGGCTTGAGATCGGGCGGCAGCTGCTCGATCTCGGCCTTGGCGCCGATCAAGTCGCCGGTGACCAGCACGAAGCGCTGCACCATCTCAGGCCGCTCGGCGACGATCTCGCGAAAGATCGTGATGCCGCTGCGGGCAGGCATGCGCAGGTCGGAGAAGACGATGTCGACCTGGCCGTGACCGAGCGCGTCGGCGACCGACTTCCAGGTCTGCACGATGCGGGTCTTGACGCCCATCAGTTCGAGTATGTCGGCGAGCGAGGCGGCGACATCGGGCTCGTCGTCGATGATCACGGCGTGGCGCAGTCCGCTCGACTTCGGCGCGGCTTCCGCCACGACGTCCAGCCCGCCGCCGATGCAAGGCAGCTCGACGACGAAGCGCGCGCCGGTCGGTTCGGCCGGTTCGAACCAGATGCGGCCATTGTGGCGGTCTACGATCGACTTCGAGATCGACAGCCCAATACCGGTCCCGACGCCGATCGGCTTGGTGGTGAAGTAGGATTCGAAGATGCGGTCGCGGATCGCTTCGGCGATGCCGGGACCTGTGTCCTCCACCGAGAATCCCGCGCCTCCGCCGGCGGTCCGGAAGGTGCGCACCTTGATGATGCGGTCCCCGTTGGCGCTGGCGAGCGCGTGCTGACTATTGACCAGGAAGTTTGCGGCGACCTGGGTCATGTGGTCCGTATCCGCCATGACCATGAGCGGGGCGGCGGCGAACTCCGTATCGATGCCGATGCCGCTCGACCGGGCGCCGTAGGCGGTGACTTCGAGCGCTGCGCGGACGACCTGGTTCAGGTCTGTCTCCGCCCGCGTGGTGGGGTGCAGGCGCACCATGCCGAGGAAGCTCTTGACGATGCGGCCGCAGCGTTCGGCCGCCGCGCGGACCTTTTCGGCGCGCATCTTGGTCTGGGTGTCGGTCGCGAATTCGTGCAGCAGGGTCGACTGTGCCACCACGACGGCGAGCGGGTTGTTCAGTTCGTGCGACACACCGGCAAGCAGCGAGCCCATCGCCGCCATCTTTTCGTTCTGGTGGAGCCTCTCGCGCTGGCGGTTGATCTCTTCCTCCGCCCGCTGCTTCTCGCGCAAATCGCGGATCGAACCGAAGATCAGCCGGCGATCGGCGAGCCGCATCTCGTTGGCGGTGAGCTCTATGGGGATGATCTCGCCGGCGGCGTTTTGCGTGACGGTTTCGAGCCGCTGGCCGACCATCGGCGACCCGCGTCCGGCCATGTATTCGGCGCCGTTGGCGAACCCCTTGCGGTAGTAGGAAGGGATGACCGTGTCGAGCAGGTCCTTGCCGAGGATCTCATCGCGGGTCCAGCCGTACATCTTCTCGGCGGCGGGGTTGAACTCGATGATCGAGCCGGTCTCGTCGACAACCATGATGGCGTCGAGCGAGGACTGCAGCATGGTGCGCCGAATGATCTCGCTGACATGGTATTCCGACAGCGACCTCTCGATGGCGTCGCCGAGGGCTGCGGCGATGACCTCCAGCGCCGCGACCTCGTCATCTGTCCAGTCGCGCTCCGTGACGCAGTCGTTGACCGCAAGCGTCCCCCACAGGTGGCCGTGAGCCGAGACGGCCACAGAGAGGAAGGACCTGATGTGCTGCTTCTCGAAATCGTTGCGAAGGAAGCCGGACAGGTCGCTGGTGAGGCCGGCGAACATCTTGCCCTGGCGGCCTTCCTCGGCGAGCCGTTCCAGCAGCGGATCGGAATCGACGATGGCCTGGTTGATCGTCGTCGGCGGAGCGGCGATCTCATCGATCTCCGGATCGACCCAAAAGGCCGCGATGGACTGTGCGAAACCCTGTCCAGGCAGCTCGCGCAGCCTGAACAGGATGGTTCGATGACCGCCAAAGGCGCGGGCCAAGCACGCCAGGATGTGGTCGATCTCCAGTTGCCAGTCCTGCGCCTGGCGCAGCCGGCGCACGATCTGGGCCGCCGCCACGGTCGGGCTGGGCGTGCCGGACTGGTTCTCGGTCCGTGAGACGGTCAACAGTGCCATGGCAACCGGGCGTCAATAACCTTCGCTGCCGGGAAGGGAGAAGATATAGCCTTCTCCACGAACGGTGCGAAGATATTTGGGGTTTGCCGGATCGTCTTCGATCTTCTTCCTCAGGCGCATGATGCGGATGTCGACCGCGCGCGACGATTCCGGATCCTCGGCGAAGCCGATCGCCTCGGAGATGGTGGCGCGGCTGAGCAGACGGTTGGGCCGCGTCAGGAACACCTCCAGCATGTCGAACTCGCTTTTCGCCATCTCGATGACGGCACCGCCCGAACCGGTGACGAGGCGGCCGTCGAGGTCTGCCTGGAAGGGACCGAAGGCGATGGTGCGTCGGGGTGGCTGGGCTGCGAGAGCAGCCTGGCGGAAGCTCTCCGGCTGCGGAACGCGCCTCAGCACGCTGCGGACGCGGGCGAGTAGTTCACGCAGTTCGTAGGGCTTGACCATGTAATCGTCGGCGCCGATCTCGAGGCCGACGATGCGATCGAGCGCGGTGCCTGCGGCGGTCGCATAGATGATGCCGATGGGCATCCTGGAACGCAGCCAGCGGCCGAGCGACAGTCCGTCTTCTCCGGGCATGGCGATATCGAGTATCGCGAGCTGAAACGTCTCCGTGTCGACAAGAGCGCGCAGGGCAGCGGCACTCTCGAGCGCGGTCACGTCGAAGCCGTTCGCGCCGAGATATTCGGCGACGGCGTCCCTGAGGTCGGGTTCGTCCTCGACTATGACTATCCGGGCGCGCAGTTTCGTCTCGCCTCCGCTACCGGCGGAAAGTAGATTGGGTATAAACATGATGTCCAGTGATCATTTGGCGTGGGCAGTTGTTGTCGGTTTTCGCACCAATCCGGGCGAATGAAGTCATCGGGGAGTGCAGACTGGGGATCCATCCCCGGCCTATCGCGTCCCGCGGCATCTTCTTGCCCCGGCACGCGCCGATGCGGCCGCTGCGACAGGCGATGATCGCGATGGAGTTCATCTTGCGGAAGAAGATATGGCTGGAAGAGCGGTCGTAGCACTCATTGCCATTGCGGAGGTCGTCGCCTCCGACCTTGCCGATCACCTCGAGCGGCGAGGCCATGACGTTCGCACCGCGCGCCGGCGCTGGGAGGCGGAGTCGCTGCTCTCGGCCAAGGGGATCGATGTCGCCGTGATCGGCGACGGGATGACGCCGGCGGAAGGACGCGACCTGCTGCGCATCTTCGGTGGGGAATCCGGGCCGACCTTCATTCTCATCTGCCGGCCGACCGAACTGGTGGACAAGGTGCTCGGACTGGAACTGGGGGCCGCCGATGTCGTGGAGAGCCCCCTGAACGTCAGGGAGCTCGCCGCGCGCATCGGCGGCCTTCTCGCGCGCCGGGGACGCGGCACGCAGGAGTTGGTGGTCCTCGAGAACTCGACGGTGGACCTGCGCTCGGCGCTGGTCATGCACCGTTCCGGCGAGGAGGAGCAGCTGTCGCCGGGACAGATCGCGCTGCTCAAGCTGTTTCTGGCGCAACCACGCAGGGTGCTGACGCGCGACGACATTATGGCGGCGGCACCGGCCGAGAGCGCCGACGCCTTCGACCGCTCTATCGACTCGCGCATCGTCAGGCTGCGGCGCAAGCTCGACACCGAGAGCATCATCACCATCAGGGGCGCAGGCTACCGGTTCGACCCGCCGACCAAGCCTGCCGGGCAGGAGGCCGATGCGGGACCGGCAGAGAGCCGGGATTGAAGCGCGCCTGACCTTCAAGATGTCAACGCAGGGCGGCGGTGGTCGCCGGAGCGATCGTCTCGACGGTGGGCTCGGCATGCGCCCTGTCGCGAAGGAGAACGCCGGCAACGCCTGCGAACCCCAACAGGGCCTGGGCATAGAGCAGTGCTGAAAGCACCGATGCTGCGCGTTTGTTGTTCATTGTTCCGGTCCCGTTTTCCGGCGTGGGGATCAAACATCGTTTTCTGTTTGCCGAGACCCGCGCCGCCTGACCTGCCTTAGACGGCGCGGGTGCCCGGTCCTCGCTACGCTTTGAACGTGCGAGGCTCTGCGTACCGCTGCCGGCACGAGACCGGACCGCCCACGCCCATGGACCCGGCGGAAACGCAGTTAGACGAACATCTACATCGCGTCGGGGAAAGCTGCGGTCGCCGGGGCCATGTCCTGCCTCGCCGAGATTTCCGCCGCCGTGGCGCTGCCCGGGCTTGCGAGAACACCGATCCCCGTCAGAATCGCCGTAGCGACGCCCACCCGCAGGAACCAGATCGCAAACAACCGTTTCGCGCCCATCCAGCCTTCGCAACATTCGTTTCGCAGGAAGCAATTTGTGCTGCGGCTGTATCAGGAAGATGCCGCCGAGTGACGGCGAGCTGTTCCCAATGTTTCAAAGTTGTTTCTGCAAGCTGCATGACCCCGCGGAACTGCTGGAGAAAAGCTGTCGCCGCTCCGATGCGGTTTGCATGCCCAGCTGGACGCGCCACATGAGAAATGGCTGATATGAAGATCCGTAAGCGAATTTAGAAACACATAAGAAACAATACGAACTGATAAGCGAAATTTTTCCGAAACATGCGGCTGACAAAAGCCCCTCATTACCAAACACATTTGGCCGGCCAGACCGGCCCAGGGGGCTGCCATGAAAATCCAGTTCAAGCGAAAGTTCATCAACATCGCGGCGATAGCCGCAACCGGTGCAGTGTTGCTGCTGGCCAGCGGAGAGGGCACAGCACAGGCCGCAAGCCAGATCGTCGCCCGCGTCTCGATCAGTCAGCAGAGGATGCAGGTGCTGGTCGATGGTCGCCCGACCTTTCTTTGGAAGGTGTCGACCGCCGGCCGGGGCTACGTGACGCCGACCGGATCGTTCAAGCCGACGCGCATGCACGAGATGTGGTATTCGCGCAAATACGACAACGCGCCGATGCCGCACTCCATCTTCTTCAACGGCGGCTATGCGGTGCACGCCACCAACCACATCAGCCGCCTCGGCCGGCCGGCATCCCATGGCTGCGTGCGCCTGCACCCGGACGACGCCGCGGACTTCTACCAACTGGTCGAGTCGTTCGGGCCGTCGAACACCAGCATCGTCATCATGAAGTAGGCGGCCGCGGCCTTCGGGCTGGGTGGCGAGTGCCCGTCCGGAGCTTGACCGCTCCTGGCGGGCTCTTTGTTCTGGCGGTTTCGAGCTGTGCGTGCTGCATTGCCGTGCAGGTTTTTGATGTTGCACGGCAGTGCACAATTCTATCGATCGATGTTCGCGGTTGTGGCGTGAGAGCCAACGGATGGCCGAAAATATAGCGTTTTCAAACAATTCCTAATGGATTGCACGCCTGTGCAAAAATTTGCCGAATCCCGATTGACACAAGCGTATCGGGAATGGAATGAATATGCCGTAGGCAGGCAATCTGCCGGCCGCCCGGAGGAGGGGCGGCAGCGACCGGAACCGGCGGATCTTTCGAGGCTCGCGACAGGTGGCGGCGCAATGGAGGAGGGATGATGTTCGTGCCATCACTTGATTGGCGAGGCGCCTGCCAGCATTCGGCCGGCAGCTATGCCGCTCAGGCTTCCCGCCCGGCCAGAGGCAGCGCCTCGTGAGCAGCACTTCCCAGACTTCGGGCGCGATGGCCCGTCGGCAGGCAATGGCGGCTCCCAGCCGGGCGCAGCGCCTGCGCTACCGGCTCAAGATCGCGCTTAGGGAACCGACTACCACCATCGGCATCCTCGCGGCGGCGCTGTTTGCCTATCTCATCGTCGTGCCGATCATTTCGATGCTGTCGGACGCCATGCGCGTCCAGTTCGGCGACGAGCGCCGCATCAAGCAGGACGTCGGCGACCTGACATGGTACTACATCGAGCGCGTCTTCGCCTCGCGCGTGTCCTACGATCTGTTCTGGGGGCCGCTGGTCAACACGCTGAGTGTCGCGGTCGGGGCGATAGCGCTGTCGATGCTGGTCGGCGGCACGCTTGCCTGGCTGCTCAGCCGCACCGACATGTTCGGCCGCCGCTGGTTCGCAACCGCGCTGATCGTGCCCTACATGCTGCCGGCCTGGACCTTCGCGCTGGCCTGGACGACCCTGTTCAAGAACCGCACGGTGGGCGGCCAGCCCGGCTGGCTGGAATCGCTCGGCTTCACCCCGCCGGACTGGCTGGCCTATGGCCAGGTGCCGGTCACCATCATCCTGGCGCTGCACTATTCGCCCTTCGTGATCCTGCTCTTCGGCAACGCGCTGCGTCGCTTCGATTCTCAGCTCGAAGACTCGGCACGCATCCTGGGCGCCAGCCGCCTGACGGTCGCCCGCAAGATCATCATGCCGCTGATGCGCCCGTCGCTGATGTCGGCGATGGTGCTGATCTTCGCCAAGTGCCTCGGCGAGTTCGGCGTGCCCTACGTGCTCGGCCTGCCTGTCAACTTCGACGTGCTGGCGACCTCGCTCTACCAGAACATCGCCTCGCGGCAGGTCGGCGTGGGCGCCGTGCTCGCCGGCTCGATCATGCTGATCGGCATCATCACCATCACCATCGACGCCCGCCTGATGAGGGAGGCACGCCGCTTCGTGACGATCGGCTCCAAGGGGTCGATGAACCGGCTGAGCCCACTCGGGGCGATGCGCATCCCCGCGACCGCCTTCGCGGCGCTGATGTTCCTGCTGAGCGTCGGGCTGCCGCTGATGACGCTCATGCTATCGACGGTGATGCGGGTGCCGGCGCAGTTCACGCTGGACAATTTCACGCTCGACTACTGGTTCGGGACCGACCTCAACACCGTCGCCCTGCAGACAGGCATCCTGCTCAGCCCCGATCTGTGGAACGCGGCCTGGAACAGCCTGAGGATCGTCGGCATCGCGTCGCTGACCTCCGGGCTGCTCGGCCTTCTCGTCGGCTATGTTGTCGCGCGCACCCCGGTCAAGCCGCTGGGCACCTTCCTGCGCCAGGTGACGTTCCTGCCTTACCTGGTGCCGGGTATTGCCTTCGCAGCAGCCTATCTCTCGCTGTTTGCCGTGCCACGCGGACCGATACCCGCACTCTACGGCACCACCCTGATCCTGATGCTGGCGCTCATCGCCGACCAGATGCCCTATGCCTCGCGCGCCGGCATCGCCGCTATGACGCAACTCGGCAAGGAACCCGAGGAGGCCGCCCAGATCGCCGGCGCGGGCTGGTTCCGCCGCATGACCTCGATCGTCATCCCGATCCAGAAGGGGGCGCTGACGACCGGCGTGCTCTTGCCCTTCATCTCCGGCATCAAGGGTCTCAGCCTGTTCGTCGTGCTCGCGGTGCCGTCCACGGACGTGCTGACCACCTATTCTTTGAGGCTGGTCGACTACAACTACACGCAGGCGGCCAACGCCGTCGTGCTCATTATCGCCGGCCTCGCCTATTTCGGCGCGCTGCTCGGCCAGAAGCTGACTAAGACCAATCTCGCCCAAGGACTGGGGACCTGACATGCCGAAGATCAACCTGCGCGGCGTCGAGAAGAACTACGGGGCGAACGCCGCCAACGCGGTGGCCGACCTCGATCTCGACATAGGCGACGGCGAATTCATGTGCCTGCTTGGGCCGTCGGGCTGCGGAAAGACGACGACGCTGCGCATGATCGCCGGGCTCGAACATCTGACCGCGGGCGAGATCAGGGTCGGGGCGCGGGTGGTCGACTCGGTGACCGAAGGTGTCTTCGTGCCGCCGGAGAAGCGCGACATGGGGCTGGTGTTCCAGAGCTATGCACTGTGGCCGCATCTCACCATCGAACGCAACACGGACTTCGGCCTGCGCCTGCGCAAGATGCCCAAGGCCGAGCGCGAGGCGCGCGTCGACCAGGTGATGAAGACGCTCGGCATCGAGAAGTACCGCGAGCGCTATCCGTCCCAGCTTTCGGGCGGCCAGCAGCAGCGCGTGGCATTGGCCCGCATGCTGGCGGTCAACCCGGAGGTGCTGTTGCTCGACGAGCCGCTGTCCAACCTCGACGCGGCGCTCCGTCTCGAGATGCGCGCCGAACTCAAGCGGCTGCACCGCGAGTTCAAGACGACGATCGTGTTCGTCACTCACGACCAGTGGGAAGCGATGACGCTCGCCACCACGATCGCAGTGATGAGCGAGGGGCAACTGCAGCAGGTAGGCACCCCCAACGACATCTACGACCGCCCCGCCAACCGCTTCGTGGCGCAGTTCGTCGGCAATCCGCCGATCAACATCGTCGAACTCGGCAACGGAAAATCCGAGGTATCGCGGCTGGCAAGGCAGTACCTCGGCGAGCGCTACGCCGAACTCGGTGACGCCGGCTCGATCGGCATCCGGCCGGAGTCTTTGAGGCTTGCCGACGCCGAACGCGGCGTTGCGGAGGGTGCGTTCTCCGGCCAGGCGGAGGTGACCGGCATCCTGCCTACCGGCGGCAGCTGGATCATCGAGCTCACCGCCGCCGGCGAGAAGCTGTTCATGACCACTCACCAGTCGCCTGAGGTGGAGGTGGGCGACGCGGTGACCTTCTGGGTCAAGCCCAAGGCGCTGCATGTGTTCGATGCCGAGGGCAACCGTTCGGAGGCGGCGGACCGGCTGTTCAGGCCGGTGAAGGTTCACTGAGGGAGACGCGGCGAGGCAACGCGCGCGCAAGGCATAAGACGACGGGAAACCAGGATCGCCTTGCCGGGCGGTCCGACACAGGGAGGAGAGCATGACTGGACTGTTCGACAAGAGGGTAGCGAAGGGGATGGCGGCTTCTGCGCTGGCGGTCGCTGCCGTGCTGTACGCCGGCGTGGCCGGCGCGCAGGAGAAGTTCGACCTCGATGCGCTGATCGAGGCGGCCAAGAAGGAGCCGCCGATCAGCGTCTATTCGAGCACCGGCAAGATCGTGAAGCAGGCCGAGAACTTCACCAAGAAGTACGGCGTGCAGGCAACCGGCACCAAGGCGAACGCCGCGGCACAGCTCGAGATGGTGATCCGCGAGGGCCAGGCCAAGAACGTGCAGGGCGACGTGATCCAGATCAGCGACGTGCCGGCCGGCGTGGCGCAGCTTGTGCCGCAGGGCTTCGTCGAGAGCTGGCTGCCACCGGATCTCGCTGACAAGATCCCGGCCAAGTACCAGAACCCGCTGACCATCTCTAACGAGGCCAACGTCTTCGCCTACAACACACAGCTCAACGAGAGTTGCCCGGTGAAGAATATCTGGGAGCTGACCGAGGCCAAGTGGAAGGGCAAGGTCGCGATGCAGGACCCGCTCAACAAGGCGTCCTATGTCGACTGGTTCAACCAGATGGCGACGAACGCCGACGACAAGGTGGCAGCCGCCTACAAGGAGCACTATGGCAAGGACCTGGTGACCGACGAGGAGGGCGCAACGGCTGCCTGGGTGAAGGCGCTCGCCGCCAACGGGCCGCTGCTCACCGACGCCGATGAGGGAGCTGCTCAGGCCGTGGGCGCACCGGACCAGAAGGAGCAGTTCATCGGCCTGATGAGCTCGGCCAAGTTCCGCAACAACAAGGACGTCGGCAGCAAGCTCGGCCTTTGCGCCGGGCTCCAGCCCTTCGCCGGGTGGATGTATCCGAGCCTCGGCTTCATCGCCAAGGGCACCGACAGCCCCAACGCGGCGAAGCTCTTCATCCACTACCTGCTGACGGAGGAGGGCATCGCCCCGCAGGCGGACGACGGCAAGATGTCGACCAACGCCGACGCGAAGCTGCCGGAAGACGAACCGTCCGGCATCGGCAAGGTCCTCGACCAGATCTTCCCCTACGACTCGGCGACCGCCCAGAGCGACTGGGATGCGCGCCAGGATTGGCAGGATCTCTGGCGGGTCAATTACCAGAAATAGCGCTTGCACTGCCGCGCCCGGCAGGCCTGCCGGGCGCGTTTCAGCCGGAACCTGACGGGAGGAAGCGATGAAACCGGCGTTTGGAACAAGCAGGAAAATAGCATTGGCGACGACGGCGCTGGCGAGCCTGATGGCCGGCGCCGTTCTGGCAGCGGCTCCGGCGCGTGCCCAGGCATTCGATCTCAACGCGCTGGTCGATGCGGCGAAGAAGGAAGCGCCGATCAACATCTACGACAGCACCGGCAAGATCGTCGAAATGGCCGAGAACTTCACCAAGAAGTACGGCGTGCAGGCGACGGGCATCAAGGTTTCGGCGAGCGCGCAGCTCGAGATGATTGTGCGCGAGGGCCAGGCCAAGAACGTCAAGGGCGACGTGGTGCTGATCACCGACGCGCCGGCCGGACTGGCGCAACTTCTGCCGCAGAAATTCGTCGAGAGCTATCTGCCGCCTGATATGGCCGACAAGATCCCGGCCAAGTTCCAGGATCCGCTGGCGATCACCACCAACGCTGCCATCTGGGCCTACAACACCGAGGTCTATGACAGCTGCCCGGTGAAGAACATCTGGGAACTGACCGACCCGAAGTGGAAGGGCAGGGTGGCTTTCTATGACCCACTGTCGAAGGGCACCTATCCGGACTGGTTCAACCAGACCGCGACGCATGCAGACGACAAGATGAAGGACGCCTACAAGGCGCATTTCGGCAAGGATATCGACGTCGGCGAAGACAGCGCAACGGCCGCCTGGGTAAAGGCCTTCGCCGGCAATGCGCCGCTGCTTGCGGACGCCGACGACGCGATCTCGGAAGCGGTCGGCGCGCCCGGCCAGAAGGAGCCGTTCTTCGGGCTGATGAGTTCGGCCAAGTTCCGCGACAATGCCGACAAGGGCTACAAGCTCGGCCTCTGCGAAGGGCTCGAGCCGTGGCCGGGCTGGACCTACGTCAAGCTCGGACTGATCGCGACCGGCACCAAGAGCCCGAACGCGGCCAAGCTGTTCATCCACTATATCCTGACCGAAGAAGGCATCGCGCCGCAGGTGAAGGACGGCAAGCTGCCGACCAATCCCGACATCGGTCTGCCGGCGGACGAGCCCTCGGGTATCGGCAAGGTGCTGGACAAGCTGCAGCAATACGACGCCTCGACCGCGCTCGAGGACTGGGACGCGCGCCAGGATTGGCAGGACCTCTGGCGCGTCTCCTACAAGAAATAGCTTCCCGGTGGGCTAGGGACGGAGCCCTTCTCCTTCGGCTCCGTCCCACTTTTTTCGCCGGGACGAAATGGAGACTTGAAGATGTCGAAAAGCTCGGGGCGCAAGCTCGTGCCACCCAGGGCGCTGCTGCTGGATTTCGGCGGCGTGATCGTGGCGACCACGCATGTGCCGGGATGGCGCGAGCGGCTGGCCTCGCATGTGCATAGCCTGCTCGATCAGGCCGGGGTGAAGGCGCCCGAGCTTTCGGTCGAGCAGATCGCTGATGACATCAAGGCGGGCGGCGTGGCCGACTCGCACTGGAAGGATGCGATGTCGCGGCCATTCTCGCCGCGCGAACTGCGCCATGAGGAATTCTGGGGCGATTTCGTTGCGGGCGATTGGCCCAGGCCGGCCCGGGACGTGGTGGTGGCCGAGGCCTATGACCTCTGCCGCAAGATGGGCACCTGGAAGAGCGAGCGCGTCGTGCGTAAGGGCATGCTGGATCTTCTCGATGCAGCCGATGCGGCGGGCGTGCCGGTGGGCATCGTCAGCAACGCGCTCTGCGGGCAGGTTCATGTCGACTTCCTCGAAACGCATGGGCTGACCGGGCGCTTCGCCGTCGTCATCCACAGCGACGAGGTGAAGGTGCGCAAGCCAAATCCGGAGATGATCTGGCTCGCCACGCGCGCGCTTGGCATCGAGGCGGGCGATGCCTGGTATGTCGGCGACAATTTCGACCGCGACGTGCTGTGCGGCCAGCGTGCCGGAGTTGGGGGGAATATCCTGATGGAGGCCAAGGGCACCTACGACCTGCCTTACGAACTCAAGCTCAAGCCGGATGCGATCGTGGCCGATCCGGTCGGGTTGCTCGCCCTGTTCACCGAGGCGACGCGGGGGATCGCAGCATGATCGGCATCGACGAAGCCAGGCATTTGCGCGACGTCGCCGAGCGCGCGTCCAAGCTGATGCGCGAACCGCTGCTGGCGGCATTCCGTTCGCACATTTCGGTCGACTACAAGGTCGACCTGCACGACGTGGTCACCAGGTACGACAAGGAATCGGAAATAGCGATCCGCGCCTTCATCCTGGGTGAAGTTCCGGACTCAGCCGTGCTCGGCGAGGAGGAGGGAGCGAGCGGCGAGGGCCGGGTGCAATGGTATGTCGACCCCATCGACGGCACCGCCAATTTCGCCCGCGGGCTTGCCTTCTGGTGCGTTTCCGTCGGCGCCGTCATCGACGGTGAGATCGTCGCGGGAGCCGTCTACGATCCGGTGGCCGACCTGTTGTTCTCGGCCGATCTTTCCGGCGCCTGGCTGAATGGCGAGCGGCTCAAATCCCGCTCGGTGCCCGACGAACGGCATGCAGCGCTGATCACGGGCTATCCGGTGGAGCGCGATCTCAGGCTCGACGGCCGCGATCGGGCGCTCGCCAATTTCAGCGAACTGGTCGAGACGTTCTCGGCATTGCGGCGGCCGGGGAGCGCTGCGCTCAGCATTTGCCACGTCGCCGCCGGCTGGACGGACGCCGCAGCCGGCTTCGGCGTGAATGCCTGGGACGTGGCGGCGTCGATCCTGATCCTGCGCCAGGCCGGGGGCAGCTATCGGTCCCTGACCCTCGGCAAGGTCGATGCGGGCGCCCGGGATTTCATGTGCCCCGGCTATGTCGCGCTCGGCGAGGGCGCCGACTATCCGACGCTGATGCGGGTGGCGCGCGATATCTCGGACAGGCGCGACGCCGCTGGCCGGCCGAAGCTCTCGGTCGCCGGAGGCGGGGCATGACGGCGGTGGAGACGCCCCGTGCACTAGTTTGCACAAATCTTGCCATTTCGGCACAGAATGATGCAAAGGAAATTATCAATTGCATGGTGTTGACGAACTTGCACGCGTGTGCAACTTGACCTTAGGAACTACGCATGAGCATTGACATGACCGTTCACGCCACAGCCCCGCAGACCCGCGTCGATACCGAGCTCGACCGGCGTTCCGCCTTCTGCCGCGAGATCGCCCGATCCGCGGGCGCGGTCGCCATGGACGGCTTCAAGAACCGTGTGCCGGGCTTCGGTATGAAAGGGCCTCAGGACTTCCTCACGGAAACCGATGCGGCCGTTGAAAGGCACCTCAAGGCACGGATCGCCGAGGCGTTTCCCGAGGACGGTTTCCTCGGCGAGGAGACGGGCGGAGCGATCAAGCCGGAGATCTGGGTCGTCGACCCCATCGACGGCACCGCAAACTTCGCCCGCGACATTCCGCATTTCTGCATCGCCATCGCCTTCGTCAGCAACGGGCAGACCGAGATCGGCGCGATCTACAATCCCGCCCTCGACGAACTCTATTTCGCCCGGCGCGGCGAGGGGGCGACGCGCAACGGCAAGCCGATCTCGGTTGCGAAGACCGGCGACTTCGACGCGGCTTGCGTCGAGTTCGGCTGGTCGAACCGCAAGTCGAATGCGCGCTACATCGAGGTGCTCTCCAACATCCTCGACCAGGGCGCCAATGTGCGCCGCGGCGCTTCTGGCGCACTCGGCCTCGCCTATGTCGCCGACGGGCGCTCCGACGCCTACGCCGAACTGCACATGCATCCCTGGGACTGTCTAGCGGGCCTGCTGATGGTGAAGGAAGCGGGCGGTGTCGTCGGGCCATATCTCGCGGTCGGGGGGCTGGCCGATGGTGGCGCGGTGCTTGCGGCAGCGCCCGGCGTTGCGGCAGGCATGAGCACTGCAACCGGCATTCCGCTCGAAGCGCGCTGAGGCAAGGACGTCATGGACATGAACAGCCCGCGTTACGAGCGACCGGTGCTCAGTCTGATCGAGCGCGACGTCGCCGGCTACGGCGTCGATGTCTATATCGGCGGCATGGAGGGGGCCGGCGACCTGGACCTGCTCAGGGAAAAGAACATCACCACGGTGGTGAACTGCGCGGTCAATCTCGACTTCAACTATGCGACGGAGCCGTTCGGCGAAGGCGAGGCGGCGGATGTCATCTACGGCGTGGGCGCCGTCCGCTACTACAAGCTCGGGCTGATCGACGGCCACGGCAACCCCGAGACCATGATGCTGTCGGGGTTTTATCTGCTGCGCGGCGCCCTGAGTCAGGTGCTGCCTGAAAAAGCCACCTATCGGCGGCGCGAGAAGGGCAACGTTCTCATCAACTGCCGAGGCGGCCGCAGTCGCTCGGTGTCGCTGGTGGCACTCTTCCTGCATGTCGAGATGCCCGAGAAATTCCCGACACTCGACGATGCGCTCGACCATGTGCGTACCCGCCGCGAGTTGCGCCGCGACGAATGGCACGAGGCGCCAAAGCCGATGTTGGTCGAGGCCGCTCGCAAGGCGGCCCAGTGGATTGCGATGATCGAAAACGGATTGCCGGCCCCCGTCTTGGCCGCACGAGACTGACGGCCGCCCGCCTGCGCAGCGAGAATGAAATGAAGATTGCCGTCATCGCAGACCCGCACTTCCACGACATCGACAACCGCCAGGGTGTGGCGCGAGGCGACCGGGTGGCGATCCGGACCCTGGCCGACACCAACGCCTCGACGCGCGTATTCAACGAGAGCTTCCATGCCACGCGTGCCCTGCTCGACGACATTGTCCGGCGCGGCATCTCGCTGGTCGTCGTTGCCGGCGACCTGACCGACGACGGCCAGCAGTCGACCATGGCGGCGGCGACGGCGCTGTTCGCCGACTATTCCCGGCGCTTCGGCCTGCGCTTCGTGGGGACGCCGGGCAACCACGACCTTTACGCCATACACGGGAGGCACCAGAGCAAGCGCTTCCTCAACCCCGACGGCTTGCCCACGCTGGTGACCAGCGATCCGGACATGGGGCGCGGAAATTCGGTCGAGCGCATCGTTTCGGCCGAGATGTATTGCGGCGGCTACGGCAGCGCGATCCCGGCGATGGAAACGTTCGGCTTCTTCCGCAGCAAGGGCGACGTGCACTGGGAGTGCCCGTTCGGACAGGACGACGCGCTTGAGGCGCGGAGCTTCGAGATCGTCTCGGCCGATGGGCAGACGCGCCGGCGCATGGTCGACGCATCGTTTCTGGTCGAGCCGGTCGAGGGGCTGTGGCTGCTCTCCATCGACGCCAATGTGTTCGAACCGAAGAACGGCGATCTCGATCCGGCGCTGGAAAAGAGCTATCACGACAGCACGGACGCCGGCTGGAACTCGATGCCGCGCAACAAGGGCTTCGTGCTCGACTGGATGCGGGATGTGGCCACGCGGGCGAAGGCCTCGGGCAAGCAGTTGATCGCGTTCTCCCACTACCCGATCATCGACCCTCTCAACGGCACATCGGCGGACGAGGCGAGGCTGCTCAACGACACGAGCTTCCTGCGCCGCACGCCGCGGCCGGAGGTGTCGCAGGTGGCTGCCGCGACCGGCATCAAGGTGCATTTCAGCGGCCACCTTCACATCAACGACACGGCCGTGTTCCGCGACGGCGACGACTGGCTGGTCAACATCGCAGTGCCGTCGATGGTTGGCTTCCCTCCGGCCTACAAGATCGTCGAGATCGAGGAGGGCAGGATGGACATCGAGACGGTCACGGTTGCCGACGTGCCGGGGTATGACGCCGCGTTTCCGCTCTATCGTGTGGAGGCAGCGTGGGAAGGCACCTCGGCCGCAGTCACCGAGGCCGCGAACCACGCCGATTTCCTGAGCCGCCATCTCGCCGAGATGGTGCGGCACCGCTACCTGCCCAAGGAGTGGCCCCAGGATCTCGCTGGGCTGGTTCCGCAACTCACGCTCGGAGATCTCGACCGTCTGGCGGGATGCAATGCGCCGCTGACGGCAAGCGATACCTTGCCGTTTCTCGCGTCGATTGACGAAGGGGACAGGGATGGCTGGCGCGCGCTGCCCTTCTTCGAAATGGTCGTCGACTGGTACAGGCTGCGCAAGGGCCGCGAGATCGGGCTCGACTTCATCGCGCCCGAGCGGATCGCTGCCTATCGCCACCTGGCCGGGTGCTTCAAGGCGGGAGCCAGGCCCGACGGCAGCCTGCAAGACCGTCTGTCGGCGTTCATGCGGATGATGGTCGATTGGCTGGAGAGCGCGCCGTCACGCGACTTCTCGGTCGATCTTTCGACCGGCGAGGTGACCGCTCGGGATCACTTGGGCCGAACGGTGCGCCGCCACACCGGGGCAGCGTGAAAGCAGGCGCGGCTTCCGGTTGCAGGCCCGATCTCTTCCCTTTCGAGCAACGCCGAGATGTGGTCGGCGATCTGGTCGATCGGCTGGCGAAAGGTGGTGAGCTGGTAGGAGGCCCAGCCTGCCTGCTCGATGTCGTCGAAGCCGACGACGCACAGCTCGGACGGCACGTCCATGCCGAACTCGACGCGCGCCGCGTCCATGAAGCCGCAGGCCAGCAGATCGGTGACGCAGAAGGCGGCGTCTGGGCGGTCGGAGCCGCTGAGCAGCAGGCGGCCCGCCTCGAAGCCGGCGCCGTAGCCCGTGGGGCCGGCCCGGGCGATGGTGACCGCAAGCCCCGCCTCGCGTGCGGCTTCCTCGAAGCCCTGCTCGCGGGCGACGAGGCTGGGTGTGCCGGCATTCGACGAGACGACCGCGATGCGCCGGCAGCCGGCGCGGTGCAGCATGTGGAATGCCTCACGGGCGGCGGCTGTGTTGTCGACGGTGATGCTCTCGGGCCCGGCGAGGTGGTCGTCGCGGTTGATCAGGATGACGTGCTGGCCGCTGTTGATGCAGGTGTTGATCAGTGATGCCGGCGGCGTGCCTGACAGTACGATCGTGGCGTTGGCGCGGTAGTTGAGCGTCTGCCGCAGTGCCGCCTCTACGCTGGCGCTGTCGCCCGAGGTGTTGATCACCATGGCGACGCGGCTGATCGCCTGGAGGCGACGGGTGATCGCGTCGATCAGGCGCGAATGGTAGGGCGTGTTGATGTCGGCGCCGATGAGGCAGACGATGCCGCTGTCTTCATGGATGAGGCTGCGGGCCAAGTGGTTGACGTGGTATCCGAGCTTATCCGCTGCCTCGAGGACCTTTTTGCGGGTCGTCTCGGAAACGCTGGCGCCGTCGGTGAAGGTGCGGGATACCGCTGATCGCGAAACCCCGGCCAACTCGGCCACCTGCTGTGCGCTCACGAAGGATCTGCCCGGCTTCAATTCGGACATTCACAGCTCCAGTTTGGCCACCCTGGGGACGGACCCGCAGGCGTTGCACAAATGTGCAATCGTCTCTCCTGATACAATCGGATTCCGAGCGCTGCAATCCTGCTGCTGTAATCTTGCAGCGCTCGCGCCGTCGGCCGTCAGGCCGGCGTGGCCGCCATCTCTTCCGGCTGCGCCACGTCGGCCGCAGTCAGGTTGCGGATCAGCGTCGCAAGTTCCGGCTCGTCGATGAGGATCGCGGCGTCGGCGGGTGTCAGCCAGGCGCGCTGCCGGGCACCAGCCTCCTGCCAGGCGGTGAGTTCCTCTATCACCTCGACGAGGTACGCCGTAACCTCGACATGGACGAAGCTGGTCGAAAGGCGCTTCCAGTAGCAATAGCTGCCAGCGGGCCTTTTCAATACCTTGCCCTTTACGCCGGCTTCCTCGCGAGCCTCGATCATTGCCGCCTGGCGCGCGCTCTTGCCCTTCATCGGCCAGCCCTTCGGCACAATGAAGCGCCGCGTCCCACGCGAGGTGACGAGCATGACTTCAAGCTTGCCGCCGCCATCTACCCTGAACGGAATGGCAGCGACCTGGACGATGCGCTCGCCCTTGTTCGCCTTGCGAATGGTCTTCTTGTCCTTAGGCATTTGCGCCCGGCACTTCCTTTCTCATGCAGGAGACCGCTGCTCGCTGCATTTGTAGCAGGCCGCCGGCTCCGGTTCATCACACGTTAGATAGTACGATGAACACGATTGCAAAATGCGCAAAAACCACTCACTCTGCAACAGACCAAAACGGCAAAAGATCGTTAGACGGCGAAATATAGTGGAGGGAACCAAAACATGAAGACTGCCTATTTGTGTTCGGCCGCGCTGGCGGCGCTTGTCGTTGCGGGAGCAGGATCGGCGAATGCGGCGAGCCTGACGCTCTATTGCAGCGCGGACGAGGCCTGGTGCCAGCAGATCAAGACCGGTTTCGAGGAAAAGACCGGCATCACCGTGGACATGACGCGCAAGAGTTCCGGCGAGACCTACGCCCAGGTCCGCGCCGAAGCGGGCAACCCGAAGGGCGACGTCTGGTGGGGCGGGACCGGCGACCCGCATCTGCAGGCTGCCGAGGAAGGACTGACCGAGGAGTACATCTCGCCGATGCGCGGCGAGTTGCACGACTGGGCCATCAAGCAGGCTGAGGCCGCCGGAAACAAGACGATCGGCGTCTATTCGGGCGCACTCGGCTTCGGCTACAACAAGGATCTTCTTGCCAAGAACAACCTGCCCGAGCCCAAGTGCTGGGCCGACCTGACCAAGCCCGAATTCAAGGGTCACATCCAGATCGCCAACCCGAACTCGTCGGGTACCGCCTACACCACACTCGCGACGATGGTGCAGCTGATGGGCGAGGACAAGGGCTTCGAGTTCATGAAGGCCCTGCACAAGAACGTCAACCAGTACACCAAGTCCGGCTCGGCGCCGATCAAGGCGGCAGGCCTGGGAGAAACCACGGTCGGCATCGTCTTCATGCACGACGCGGTGTCGCAGACGGCCGCAGGCTTCCCGATCGTCACGGTGGCTCCATGCGAAGGCACCGGCTACGAGATCGGCTCGATGTCGATCATCAAAGGCTCCCGCAACATCGACGAAGCGAAGCAGTTCTATGACTGGGCGCTCTCGGCCGAAATGCAGGGCAAGGCGAAGGACGTGAAGTCGTTCCAACTGCCGTCGAACAAGGCTGCGGCGGTTTCGGAGCTGACGCCGGACCTGTCGACAATCAAGCTCATCGACTACGATTTCAAGAAGTATGGATCGAGCGAGGAGCGCAAGCGGCTCCTGTCGAAATGGGACGAGGAAGTCGCGACCCTGCCACAATAGTCCATGCGCTCGCGTGACCTTAGCGGCGGCCTGCATCCGGCCGTCATCCTCTGGATGGCGGTCGGGTGGCTCGGCTTTGCCGTGCTCCCCTGGTATGGCGTCGAAGACGGGTTCTTCGGCTTTTCCTGGCTGTTCGAGGGCTATCCCCTCGACAGCGAACTTGCGCCTGCGCTGATCCTCAATCTCAAGGCGGAGAAGCTGTGGCTGGCGCCGCTCGGGCTTCTGCTTGCAGCTCCGCTGTTGCTGTGGGGACGAAAGAAGTCCGACCCGCTGTTCGGCAAGCTGCTCGTCGCCGTGGGTGCTGCGGGCTTCGCGTGGCTGGTGTTCCAGGGCTTCGCCATCGGTCTCCGCGGCTGGCAGTTCGGCTGGCTCGAGGCGCTGTTCGGCGAACTGGGTGACCGCCAGTTCGGCATGGGCTACGGCGCACTGCTCGTCGGTCTCGCCTTCCTCTTCCTGTTCTCGCTCGGGCTGGCAGCACGCGGTGCTGTTGGCGGCGACGTCTTCGTGGTGTCGACCATAGCCTTCGTTGTGGCCTCGGTCGGCCTGTTCATCTTCATGCCCATCCTGCAGATGCTGGCCAACGCGCTCATCACCGACGAGGGCAGCTATTCGTTGGCGACCTTCCTCGCCAAGCTGTTCAGCGCGCGGCTGTGGAGCCTCGATTGCCTGATGGGCGGCAGCCGCTGCGGCGTCGCCTGGAACTCCCTGTTCCTTGCGGTCCTCGTCGGCGTGCTGACGACCGTGCTGGGACTGATCTTCGCGCTGGTGATGACGCGCACGGGCTTTCGATATGGCAAGCTCTTGCGCGCGCTGACGGTGCTGCCGATCATCACGCCGCCCTTCGTCATCGGCCTCGCCATCATCCTGCTCTTCGGCCTGTCGGGCGCGGTCACGCAGACATTCTCGGAGTTGTTTGGCATCCAGCCGACGCGCTGGATTTACGGGCTGCCGGGGTTGCTGATCGCCCAGCTTCTCGCCTTCACGCCGATCGCCTTCCTGGTGCTGATCGGCGTGGTCGAAGGCGTCAGCCCGTCGATGGAGGAGGCGGCGCAGACGCTGCGCGCCAACCGCTGGCAGACCTTCTGGACGGTGACGCTGCCCTTGATGCGGCCGGGCCTCGCCAACGCCTTCCTGCTTGGCTTCATCGAGAGCATGGCCGACTTCGGCAATCCGCTCGTGCTCGGCGGTAATTTCGACGTGCTGTCGACGGAAATCTTCTTCGCCATCGTCGGCGCGCAAAACGACGAAGCGCAGGCGGCGGTGCTGGCCATCGTACTGCTCGCCTTCACGCTGCTCGCCTTCTATGCCCAGCGCTTCTGGCTCGGCAAGAAGTCCTACACGACGATGTCGGGCAAGGGCGATGCCGGCGTGCATCCGCAGCTGCCCACCGGCCTCAAGCGGGCCGTCTACGGCGTCGCCGGCTTCTGGGTCGCCTTCACCATCTTTGTCTACGCGACCATCTTCTACGGCAGCTTCGTCAAGCTCTGGGGCGTCGACCACAGCCTGACCCTTGCTCACTACATCAAGGCGTTCGCCGTGGGCTGGAACGAGTTCGGCATCCACTGGAAGGGCTCGGCCTGGAGTTCGTTCTGGACGACGCTGAAGATCGCGCTGATCTCGTCGCCGCTGACGGCGGCAATCGGCCTGCTCACCGCCTATCTGCTCGTGCGGCAGAACTTCGCCGGCAAGAACGCCTTCGAGTTCGGCACCATGCTGTCCTTCGCCATTCCCGGCACGGTGATCGGCGTGAGTTACGTGATCGCCTTCAACGTGCCGCCGATCGAGCTCACCGGCACCGGCATCATCCTGGTGCTGTCCTTCATCTTCCGCAACATGCCGGTGGGCGTGCGGGCGGGCGTGGCGTCGATGTCGCAGATCGACAAGAGCCTGGACGAGTCGTCGCTGACCCTGGGTGCCAACTCCTGGCAGACCTTCCGCAAGGTGGTGCTGCCACTGCTCCGGCCGGCGATCGTGGCCGCACTCGTCTATTCCTTCGTACGCGCCATGACGGCGATCAGCGCCATCATTTTCTTGGTCAGCGCGCGCTACGACATGTCGACGAGCTACATCGTCGGTCGCGTCGAAAACAACGAATACGGCATCGCGATCGCCTATTCGGCAGTGCTGATCGGCGTCATGCTGGCGGTGGTGGGGCTGATGCAGTTGCTCGTCGGCCGACGCAATATCGGCCGACGCGGGCATGAACTGTCGCAATCGCGCACCAATGTGAGCCAGTCGGCATTTTCGGGAGGCGGCTGATGGGGGGCTTCCTGATACAGATCGGGGGCTTGATACCCCCACCCCTGACCCCTCCCCACAAGGGGGAGGGGGATTCCCGCACCCCGGCTTCAGGGATCTGCGTTACCTGCCGATCGGCCGAGGCTGTGCGCCGGCAGTCCCCCTCCCCCTTGTGGGGAGGGGCCAGGGGTGGGGGTGCTGCCAGAGGCAGACAGAAATCGAGGAAACTCTGATGGCCGAGATCAAGAGCAACGCCGCTTCGGTGGAGTTCCGCGAGGTCACCAAGATCTATGGCAAGAGCACCGTGCCGGCGGTCAACGATGTGTCGCTGTTCGTCGAGGCGGGCAAGCTGGTGACGCTGCTTGGGCCCTCCGGCTGCGGCAAGACAACGACGTTGCGCATGATCGCCGGCCTGGAGATGGCGACGCGCGGCAGGATCCTGATCGGCGGGGCGGATGTCACGCACCTGCCGGCGACCGACCGCGACGTGTCGATGGTGTTCCAGTCCTATGCGCTGTTCCCGCATATGACGGTCAACGAGAACGTCGAATACGGGCTGAAATTCTCGGGCTTCGCCAAGAAGGAGATCGCCGACCGGGCGCGGGCCGGGCTCGATCTGGTCGGCCTCGGCGGTTACGGCAGCCGACTGCCGAGCGAACTCTCCGGCGGCCAGCAGCAGCGTGTGGCGGTGGCGCGCGCACTGGTTCTGGAGCCGCAGGTGCTCCTGTTCGACGAACCTCTGTCCAACCTCGACGCCAAGCTGAGGCGCCGGGTGCGCGAGGAAATCCGCGATATCCAGACCAAGCTCGGGCTGACCGTCGTCTATGTTACCCACGACCAGGAGGAGGCGCTGGCCGTCTCCGACCGTATCATCGTCATGAACAATGCGGTGATCGCCCAGGACGGTACCCCGCGCGAGCTCTACGACGCGCCGGCGGATGCCTTCGTCGCCGACTTCATCGGCGAGGCCAATATCTTCGACTGCGAGATCGCATCGGTGGAGGGAGACCTTGCCAATGTGCGGTTGGGCGGTTTCGAAACCCAGCTCGACGCGCGCGGGATGAAGCCGGGGCCAGCGAAGCTGGCGGTGCGGCCGAGCAGGATCCAGATCCGGGCGGCGGGCGCACCGAGCACCATTCCCGGCCGGCTCGACAAGGTGACCTATGTCGGCTCCGACCTGGAATTCATGGTGGGCACCGAGTTCGGCGAGGTATTCGCCGTGTCGCCCGACGTCGATGCGCCGTTCCACGCGGGGCAGGAGGTCGGTATCGGCTTCGCCGCACGCGGGCCGGTGCTTATCAGGGCCTGACGCTCAGACGAAGCTCTGCGCGGCAGCCGCGACGGCTATGTAGCGGGCCAACTTGGCGAAGCCGACCAGGGCCAGGAAGCTCCACAGCGGCTCCTTCAGCATGCCCGCGACCAGCGTCAGCGGATCGCCGATGATGGGAACCCAGGACAGCAGCAGTGACCAGCGGCCGTAGCGCCTGTACCAGTTCTCCGCCCGGCCAAGTGCGGCCGGGCTGGCCGGAAACCAGCGCCTGTCCCTGAAGCGCTCGACCTGGCGGCCGATCAGCCAGTTGACCAAGGATCCTAGCACGTTGCCAACGGTCGCGACGAGCAGCAGCAGCGCGATGGAATACTCGCCCTGCATCGCCAGCCCGGCCAGCACCGCCTCCGACTGGGCCGGAAACAGCGTCGCGGCCAGAAAGGCCGCGACGAATAGGCCGCCGTAAGCGGCGAGGCTGGTCATGCGCCGGTCGGACTACTGGGTGACGTGGGCGCGGCCCGACAGGCCGTCGATGATCGGGCAATCCGGGCGATTGTCGCCATGGCAGTTGTGCACCAGATGGCGAAGCGTGTCGCGCAGTTCGGTCAGTTCCGAGAGCTTGCGGTCGATCTCCACCAGCTTGGTCTCGGCAATAGCCTTCACGTCGGCGCTCTCACGCCGCGTGTCGCCATAGAGCGACAGCAACTGGCGGCATTCCTCGACGGAAAATCCGAGGCTGCGCGAGCGCTGCAGGAACCGCAGGCGATGCACGTCCGACATGGAGTAGTCGCGATAGCCGTTACCGGCGCGGTCCGGGCGCAGCAGCCCAATGTCTTCATAATAGCGGATGGTCTTGGCCGGCAGGCCGGACTTTTCCGAAGCAGCACCAATGTTCATAGGTCACTCCCTGAGCGATCTTCTTGGTTGATATAAAGGTTCCAGTAACTGGAAGTTCAAGGTCACTGTCGAAAATGTGAAGAGTCGCGGGCCGACTGGCCGAGGCTGCCGGCCCGCGGATGCTCAATCAGGACTCGTAGGCCAGCGAGGTCATCATGCCTGCCGCCATGTGGTAGAGATGGTGGCAGTGCAGCGCCCACTTGCCGGCGTTGTCGGCGTCGAAGGCGATGGTCACCATTCCCATGTTGGACGGCACCAGCACCGTGTCGCGCATTGCGCCCGAGATACGCTTGCCGTTGACCGCGACCACCTGGAAGCTGTGCCCGTGCAGGTGCATCGGATGCGACATGGTGGTGTGGTTCATGAAGGTCATCTCGAACCGGTCGCCGCTCTTGAGCGGGATGGGCGTGGCCTTGCCGTCGTCCAGCGTCCAGATATAACCTGGGGCCTCCATCATCATCATGGTGTGCTGACGGGTGGCAGCCTTCTCGGCGAGCGGCTTCACAGCGCGCAGGCGCTGCTCGAGCTCGCCAGCCACTGCCGGGAAGTCGGCATCGGCCATGTCGGCGAACTTGGCCACGGTCGCGCCCTTGGCGGCAAGCACGATGCCGGTGCGCATGCGGCCGCCTTCCTGGACGGCGAAAACTGGCCAGGCCGAGGCTTCCTTGGGCAGCTCGATGACGATGTCGAGACGCTGTGCGACGGCGAACTCGAAGCGCGAGCCGTCGATCGGCTCGACCGGCATGCCGTCGACCGCGATGAGCCGCCCCGACAGTTGGCCGAGGTCGACCCACATGTTGGTGCTGGCGGCACCGTTGATCAGCCGCAGCCTGACTCGGCCGCCCTGTTCCACCGATACGACCTCGGGGTCATCGAGGGTGCGGTCGTTGGCGAGCAGGGCATCGTACTGCACATCCTGCAGGTGGGCGGCACCACCCATCTGCATGCCTCCCATGCTCATTCCGCTCATTCCGCCCATGCTCATGCCACCCATGCTGCCGCCCATGTCCATGCCGGCATGGGGGTTGGCGTCGGCGGCCGGCGCTTCCATGCCGGCCATGTCATGGGCGCCGGCCTTGAGTTCGGCGAGGATCTCGTTCGGGTCGCGGAAGGTGAAGTCGTGGAACAGCACCACCACCTCCTGCATATCGGCGCCGGCTTCGGCCGGATCGCGGACGATCAGGGGAGCTGCCAGCATGAGCTGCTCCTGCAGCCCGAAATGCGAGTGCATCCAGAACGTGCCGGGAGTGGCGACCGGGAAGTCGTAGTCGAAGCCCTCGCCGTCGGCGATCGGCTCCTGCGAGATGCCGGAAACACCATCCTGTTGCCAGGGCGGCGTCAGGCCGTGCCAGTGGATCACGGTCGGCTCGCCGATACGGTTTTCCAGGCGCACGCGGAAGCGCTCACCGGCATTCATGACAAGGCCCTGAGTGCCATTGTCCTGCGCGAGGCCGAAGACATTAGCCGCGCGGCCCTTGACCTCGATGACCCGTTTGCCGGCGGTGATGACCTTGTGGCCCTCGGCCCGGGCCGGACGTGCCGGAAGGAGCAGCGACGGAACTGCGGCGACCGACAGCGTGGCGGCCGATGCCGTCAGGAAGCGACGGCGTGAAAGCGTTTTCATTTCCAAAAGTCTCCAAAACTGAAAGTACTCCGGCCCTGACCGGCCGGATCGGGCGCCATGTGGCGCCTGTCAGTTCAGGAGAATGAGGGTGGTCTGGGATGCGGTGCGGAAGCGGCGCCGACCAAGGACTCCGCCGTGCGCGGCAGAATGTTCTTCTGCCCGCCCTCGGGGAAAGCGGTCGGCATCGGTATCGGAGCGCAGTAGCTGCAAGTCATCATGCATTGCGAAAGGCAGGCCTTGCTGTCGGCGTTCTTGACCAGATCGCCGCAAGAAGTCGCGCCGGGTTTGGCGTGATGCGACGTGGTCTCGACGGATTGGGACTGGTGCTGTTTGTCGGTCGTGTGGGCCATGGCCGCCTGGCCGAAGCCAAGCAAAAGCACCAGCAACACCGAAACGAGCAGGCGCATCGCTGACCGCGCCAGGAGATGGGGACCGAATGCTGTCACTCACGCATCTCCACCACCGACGCCGAGGCGCCAACCGCGTAGGCGGCGCCAATGCGTCGTTTGATGTGCCGATGCTTCGTGTGCATTGCGTATTATGATGCTTTCATTGCCCCGAAGGTCAAGTCTCTTTGCCCGCTTCCGCCTGCGGCGTAAAGAACACATCGGCGTGAATGTCGGAAGCGAGCACTCCGCGGGCGGACAGCGCAGCCCAGGCGGCATCGACCATAATCGGCGGGCCTGCGACATATGCCTTGGCACCGGCGAGCGTGGCATGATCGGCCGCCAGCGCGTCCGTAACGAAGCCTTGCCGCCAGCCGGCCGCGTCATCCTGCGACAGCACCGGCACGAAGGTCAGATTGGCGAAACGCCGTTCCAAATCCCTGAAATGGTCGACGAGGTAGAGGTCGCGCTCGGCGCGGACGCCGAAATAGAGGTGGATCGGCACGTCGCTGCCGCCATGGAGAGCAGTCTCGATGATCGATTTCACCGGCGCAAGGCCGCTGCCGCCGGCGATGGCGACGATCGGACCCGGGTGGGCCTCGCGCAGATAGGCGGCGCCAGTCGGCCCCTCGATGCGGACCGTGTCACCCGCCTTCAGTTCACCGTGGATGCGGGTGCTGGTCTGTCCGCCGGGCACTGCCCGCACATGCAGCTCGATGAGTTCCTCGTCGGGGCGGTTGGCCATCGAATAGTTGCGCGAGGGCGCTCCGGGGATGGTCAAGGACAGATATTGCCCCGCGGCGAAACGGAAGGCGACGCGATCCGCCAGGCGCAGGTGCAGGGCGACGATGTCGTGGGTCATGGCCTGGACGGAGAGCACCTCCGCGTCCTGCGCGGCGGATGGCTTTGCCACATAGGCATCGTCCAGCCACTCGACGGTGACGTCGCCGGTCGGCACCGAGCGACAGGCGAGGACCAGCCCTTCAGCCTTCTCCTCGTCGGTGAGGGCAAAGGGCGAGTGCTTGCCGATCTCGACGTCGCCGCTCACCAGGTGCGATTTGCAAGAGCCGCACCGGCCCGAGCGGCAGCCGTGCGGGTAGGGGACGCCGGCCTCGAGCGCGGCGAGGAGTATGCTCTGGCCTTCGGCGACCGGGATGCGGCGGCCGACCTGTGGAAGCGTGAGGAATGTCATCGGGATGCTCAGGCTGCGCGGTTCTTGCCGAGCACCGCTTCGATATCGTGAAGCTGGTCGGCGAAGGTTCCGTAGAACACGTGTTCGTTGTCGATGATGGTGATCGGAGCGACGCGGACGCCGGTCCGGCGCTTCGCCTCGTCGGCGATTTCCGGCTCGCGCAGGTCGCGTTCGACATAGGCGAGACCCTGCGCGTTCAGCCAGCGCTTGAGCGCGAGGCAATCGGGGCAGGTGGGGGTCGTGAAGATTTCAATCCGGGGAGCGGCTTCGGTGGACATAGCTGGGTGCCTCGAGGTCCAGGGGGAACCGGCCCGCCTTGGCGGCGGGCCGGATGGCGGCTCAGTGACCGCCGGCCAGCGCCGGGGACGCGCCGGAATTGACGGCCGCTACGCGCACCGGTGCCTGGAAGCGCTTGAGGCGCATGGCGTTGCCCAGCACGAAGACGCTGGAGAGCGCCATGGCGCCGGCCGCCAGCATCGGCGACAGCAGCGTGCCGCTGATCGGGTACAGCACACCGGCGGCGACCGGGATCAGGCTGACGTTGTAGGCGAAGGCCCAGAACAGGTTCTGCCTGATGTTGCGGATCGTTGCCTTGGACAGGGCGATCGCGTTGGTCACACCGATCAGGTCGCCGGACATCAGCACCACGTCGGCGCTTTCGATCGCCACGTCGGTGCCGGTGCCGATCGCGACCCCGACATCGGCCTCGGCGAGCGCCGGGGCGTCGTTGATGCCGTCGCCGACGAAGGTCACTTCGCGGCCACCGGCGCGCAGGCGCTTGATCGCATCGACCTTGCCGTCGGGCAGAACCTCGGCGACGACCTCGTCGATGCCCAACTGGGCTGCGATGGCCTCCGCCGTGCGGCGGTTGTCGCCCGTGATCATCGCGACCTTGAGCCCCAGGTCATGCAGGGCGCGGATCGCCTGCGGCGTCGTCGGCTTGATCGGGTCGGAGACCGCGATCACGGCGGCGAGCTTGCCGTCGATGGCGGCGTAGAGCGGGGTCTTGGCCTTGTGGCCCATGCTGATGGCGGTTTCGGCGAACTCCTTGACGTCGATTCCGAGCTTGGTCATGTAGCGGTCGGCGCCCACGGCAATGCTGTGCTTGCCGACGGTGGCGCTGACGCCGAAGCCGGGCACGGCCTCGAACTCGCCGGTTTCACCAAGGGCGATACCCTCGTCCTTCGCGGCAGCCACGATGGCCGCGGCCACGGGGTGCTCGGACTGGGCCTCGACGGTTGCGACGAGCGACAGCACGTTGGCGCGGTCGAAGCCCTTCGCCACTTCGAGGTCGGTCATCACAGGCTTGCCGGCGGTCAGGGTGCCGGTCTTGTCCAGCGCCACGACCTGCGTGGTCTTCAGCGACTGCAGCGCCTCACCGTTGCGGAACAGGACGCCGAGCTCGGCCGCACGGCCGGTGCCGACCATGATCGAGGTCGGGGTGGCGAGGCCCATGGCGCACGGGCAGGCGATGATCAGCACGGCAACGGCGTTGACGAGCGCGAAGGTGACGGCAGGCTCGGGTCCGAAGAACAGCCAGACCGCGAAGGTGAGCGCGGCAATGACCATCACGACGGGCACGAACCAGGAAGTGACCTTGTCGACCAGGGCCTGGATCGGCAGCTTGGAGCCCTGCGCGGTCTCGACCATGCGGATGATCTGCGCAAGCAGCGTGTCGGCGCCGACCTTGGTTGCGCGGTAGGTGAAGCTGCCGGTCTTGTTGATCGTGCCGCCCACGACCTCCGCGCCTTCGCCCTTGCTCACCGGAATCGGCTCGCCCGAGATCATGGATTCGTCGACGAAGGACGAACCGGTCAGCACGATGCCGTCGACCGGAACCTTGTCGCCCGGACGGACCTGGATGACGTCGCCGGCCGCGACCTCGTCGAGCGGAACGTCGACGAACTCGCCGTTGCGCTCGACGCGCGCCGACTTGGCCTGCAGGCCCATCAGGCGCTTGATCGCCTCGCTGGTACGGCCCTTGGCCTTGGCCTCGAAGAAGCGGCCGAGGATGATCAGGGTGATGATCACGGACGACGCTTCATAATAGACGTTGGCTGTGCCTTCCGGCAGCACGCCGGGCGTGAAGGTGGCAACGACCGAATAAGCCCAGGCCGCCGTCGAGCCGAGGACGACGAGCGAGTTCATGTCAGGCGCCATGCGCAGCAGCGCCGGCACGCCCTTCTTGTAGAAGCGCAGACCGGGTCCGAACTGCACAATCGTGGCGAGCAGGAAGTAGGCGAGATAAAGCTCCTTCTGGCCGACCGTCGCCAGCAGCCAGTGATGCATCGGCGGGAACAGGTGCGAGCCCATTTCCAGCACGAAGATCGGGAAAGTCAGCACGCCTGCGATCGCCAGGTCGCGCTTGAGATGCGAAAGCTCGCGGTTGCGGGCCCCCTCGCGGCTGTCGCTGGCGGCACCGGCGTTCGACGGGTCGCCGCGGCGCGGCTCGTAGCCGGCCTTGCGGATCGCCGCGTCGATCGCGGTGCGGGGCGCGCTGCCTGCGAAAGTCTCGATGGTGGCGCGTTCGGTGGCGAGATTGACCGACGCCTTGAGCACGCCCGGAACCGCCGCGATCGCCAGTTCGACGCGACGCACGCAGGAAGCGCAAGTCATGCCTTCGATCTCGACTTCCGACTTTTCGACCGGCACGTCGTAGCCCGCATTCTGGATGGCAGCGATGACGGCGCCCGGTTCGGCGTTGCTGCCGAAGGTGACGTCGGCGCTTTCGGTCGCCAGGTTGACGGCGGCCGAGCTCACGCCCGGGACCTTGGCGATGGCGAGCTCGACGCGGCGCACGCAGGAGGCGCACGTCATGCCTTCGATCGGGAAGCTCTGCCGCACGGCGCCTCCGGACAAATCTGGCGGATTCAAGGGAGCATTCATGGTACGTGACCTCTATTTCATCACATTTCGGATCGAGGTCTAAGGGTTCCAGTGTTGGTAAGGTCAACAGGAATCTTCGCTCTTGGCGCATTCTGGCCTAACCGTTTGGAAAATAGTGTTTATTTCGGTGTTTCCCGTTCGGGATGGCGATCCCGCCACTGCAGGATGTTGATCACGAAACCGTGATCGCTCCGGGATTTGACCTTCCAGTTGCTGGAATCCCCAAATAGGGGCAACGGCGCCACCGCCGAGCAGACAAAAGGACAATAGAATGCTGAAGATGAATGTACCCGACATGACCTGCGGCCATTGCGCCGGCGTGGTCACCAAGGCGGTGCAGAGCGTTGATGCGGGTGCACGCGTCGACGTCGATCTGAAGTCGCAGACCGTCTCCATCACCACCTCGGCCGAGGCGGCCAAGATCGCCCAGGCGCTTGACGTCGCCGGCTATCCCGCGCAGGCAGTCTGATTCCCCGCAAGGACTGCAGCAGGGGCGGCGCGTACCGGAAACGGCGCGCCGCCCTTTGTATTTCCGCGATGTTCGCAAGAACTTGTCGGGCATGCGGAAGAGTTTCCAGACACCCGGCGGCCGCGCAAATGTGACGCGGGCAGGCGGCGCGCCTTCCCCTAGTATTTCGTTCGCAAATCAAGCTATGATGCGGCGTGGCCTTCCTGCAGGGAAAGTGTCCCTCGGAGTGCCGGGAGGAACTGAGGATGGCCATTGTGCTCGTGCTCGTTCTGGTCGTCGTGGGCTCGGTGCTGTTCCATGTGCTGAGCCCTTGGTGGTGGACGCCGATAGCCTCCAACTGGGGCTACATCGACAGCACTCTCGTCATCACGTTCTGGATCACCGGCTTCGTTTTCTCGGCCGTCGTGCTGTTCATGGCTTATTGCGTCTATCGCTTCCGCCACAAGGAAGGGGCGAGGGCGCATTACGAGCCGGAAAGCCGCAAGCTTGAGTCCTGGCTGACCGTGGTCACCGCGATCGGCGTGGCGGCCATGCTGGCGCCGGGCCTGTTCGTCTGGAGCCAGTTCATCAGCGTGCCCAAGGACGCGACCGAGGTCGAGGTCGTCGCCCAGCAGTGGCAGTGGAGCTTCCGCCTGCCCGGCGCGGACGGCAAGCTCGGCACGTCCAACGCCCATCTCGTCAGCACCGACAATCCGCTCGGAATCAATCCCGACGACCCGAACAGCCGGGACGACGTGGTCGTCGAGGCTGCCGACCTGCACCTGCCCATTGGCAAGCCGGTGAAGATGCTGCTGCGCTCGATCGACGTGCTGCACGACTTCTACGTGCCCGAGTTCCGCGCCAAGATGGACATGGTGCCCGGCACGGTCACCTATTTCTGGTTTACCCCGACACGCACCGGATCGTTCGAAGTGCTGTGCGCCGAGCTTTGCGGCGTCGGCCACGCCTTCATGCGCGGCGCGGTGCTGGTCGATACCGAGCAGGACTACACGACATGGCTGCAGCAGCAGGCGACATTCGCGCAGCTGTCGTCGCCCGCCAAGGTGGGTGCGCTGGTCGAGCCGGCCAAGGCCGCGGCGAAGACTGACTAGGAGATCAATACGGCGCGGCCGACGGGGCCGCACCGCTACGAGCACAACAGGCAGCAAGAGGTGTACGAATGGTCGATGTCACGCCTCACGGAGCAGACCTCATCCCGCCGGCGGAAGTGGCGGAGGCCGATCTCTATCATCCCCACAGCTGGTGGACGAAATACGTCTTCTCGCAGGACGCCAAGGTCATCGCGATCCAATATGCCGGCACCGCGATCGCCATCGGTTTCGTCGCGCTCGCTCTTTCCTGGCTGATGCGTCTGAAGCTGGCGTTCCCCGATACCTTCTCCTTCATCACGCCGGACGCCTATTACCAGTTCATGACCATGCACGGCATGATCATGGTCATCTACCTGCTCACCGCGCTCTTCCTCGGCGGCTTCGGCAACTACCTGATCCCGCTGATGGTCGGCGCGCGCGACATGGTGTTCCCCTATGTCAACATGCTGAGCTACTGGATCTACCTGCTC
>MEEF01000006.1 GCA_001724355.1 Mesorhizobium sp. SCN 65-20
CCTCGGTGCGATCAACTTCATCACCACGATCTTCAACATGCGCGCCCCGGGCATGACGCTGCACAAGATGCCGCTGTTCGCCTGGGCCGTGCTGATCACTGCCTTCCTGCTGCTGCTGTCGCTGCCGGTCCTGGCGGGTGGCATCACCATGCTGCTCACCGACCGTAACTTCGGCACGACGTTCTTCGCGCCTGAAGGCGGCGGCGACCCGATCCTGTTCCAGCACCTGTTCTGGTTCTTCGGTCACCCGGAAGTGTACATCCTGATCCTGCCGGGCTTCGGCATCGTCAGCCACATCGTCTCGACTTTCTCGCGCAAGCCGATCTTCGGTTACCTCGGCATGGCCTACGCCATGGTCGCCATCGGCGCGGTCGGCTTCGTCGTGTGGGCGCACCACATGTACACCACCGGCCTGTCGCTCGACACGCAGCGTTACTTCGTGTTCGCCACGATGGTCATCGCGGTGCCCACCGGCGTGAAGATCTTCTCGTGGGTCGCCACCATGTGGGGCGGCTCCATCTCGATGAAGACCCCGATGCTGTGGGCGATCGGCTTCATCTTCCTGTTCACCGTCGGTGGCGTCACCGGCGTACAGTTGGCCAACGCTGGTCTCGACCGTTCGCTGCACGACACGTACTACGTGGTTGCCCACTTCCACTACGTGCTGTCGCTCGGCGCCGTGTTCGCCATCTTCGCGGCCTGGTACTACTGGTTCCCGAAGATGACCGGCTACATGTACTCGCCTGTCATCGCCAACACGCACTTCTGGGTGACGTTCGTCGGCGTGAACCTGATCTTCTTCCCGCAGCACTTCCTCGGACTGGCCGGCATGCCGCGCCGCTACATCGACTACCCGGATGCGTATGCCGGCTGGAACATGGTGTCGTCCTACGGCTCCTACATCTCCGCCGTCGCCGTGCTGATCTTCCTGTTCGGTGTCTTCGAGGCGTTCTCGAAGAAGCGCATCGCCGGTGCGAATCCATGGGGCGAGGGTGCGACCACGCTCGAATGGCAGCTGCCTTCGCCGCCGCCGTTCCACCAGTGGGAACAGCTGCCGCGCATCAAGTAAGCGCCTCTTGAAATTCGAAACCGCCGGCTGGCCCGGCGGTTTCGGCCAAACGGAACGACTGGACACAAGTACGCATGGCCCTTGTCAACAACCGCTTTGACGACCAGGCCTTCCGCATGTCGGAGGCGACAGCGGGCGATTTCTTCGCCCTGCTGAAGCCGCGCGTCATGTCGCTCGTCGTTTTCACCGCTTTCGTCGGCATGGTCGCCGCACCCGTGACGATCAACCCGTTCCTCGCGGTGGTGGCAATCCTCGCGATTGCCATCGGCGCGGGCGCGTCGGGCGCGCTCAACATGTGGTACGACGCCGACATCGATGCCGTCATGACGCGCACGGTCTCGCGGCCGGTCCCGGCCGGGCGGGTCACTCCGCACGAGGCGCTGACCTTCGGCCTGGTGCTCTCGGTTCTTTCGGTGATGACGCTCGGCGTCCTCATCAATTGGCTGGCGGCGGCGCTGCTCGCCTTCACCATCTTCTTCTATGCCGTCGTTTACACGATGTGGCTCAAGCGCTGGACGCCGCAGAACATCGTCATCGGCGGCGCCGCCGGTGCGCTGCCGCCGATGATCGGCTGGGCGGCGGTAACCGGCAACGTCAGCTTCGAGAGCTTCGTGCTCTTCCTCATCACCTTCCTTTGGACGCCGCCCCACTTCTGGGCACTGGCCCTGTTCAAGTCCGACGACTACGAGCGCGCAGGCATTCCGATGATGCCGAACGTGGCAGGTGCCGCCTCGACGCGTCGCCAGATCTTCGCTTACTCGCTGCTGCTCGCTCCCGTGGGCGTGGCTCCCTGGTTGCTGGGCTACACCACCGTCGGCTACGGCGTGGTCGCGCTCGCTCTGGGCGTGGGCTTTGTCTGGTATGCTTGGAAGGTGCTCAGGATGCCCGACAGTGACCGGGTCATGAGGCCCGCCAAGGCGCTGTTCGCCTATTCTCTGCTCTATCTGTTCGCGATCTTTGCGGCCTACCTTGCCGACAGCGTGGTCGAGCGCGTCTTTGCGCTTGGAGGCGCATGAACATGGACAATGAAATGGTCACGCTGACCGATCGCCAGAAAAAGGCGCGCCGCAGCCGCAACATCGCCATCGGTCTCGCGCTGGCGGCTCTGGTCATCATCTTCTACCTCGCCACGATCGCGAAGTTCGGTCCGGCGATCCTGGATCGGCCGCTATGAGCGACCTGGCGGACGGCAAGCAGGCGCCCGAAGCGAAGAAGCCGCGTTCCAACGCGATGATCGCGGGCATGTGCGTAGCGTTCGTCGGCGGCATGGTTGGCATGGCCTACGCGGCGGTGCCGCTCTACGACCTGTTCTGCAAGGTCACCGGATATGGCGGCACGACCCAGCGGGTCGAGCAGTATTCCGATCGCGTGCTGGACCGCGAGATCACCATTCGCTTCGACGCCAACACCGCCGGCGTGCCGTGGGACTTCAAGCCGGTCGCACGCGAGATGAAGATCAAGATTGGCGAAACGGCGCAGGCCCAGTACAAGGCCACCAACAGGTTCGACGCGCCGACCTCCGGCCGTGCGACGTTCAACGTCACGCCGGAGATGGCGGGCGCCTACTTCAACAAGGTCGAGTGCTTCTGCTTCACGGACACGACGCTGGAGCCGGGTGCCTCGCTCGACATGCCGGTCGTTTTCTATGTCGATCCCGACATCGTCAACGTGCCGGAACTCAAGGACATCAGGACGATCACCTTGTCCTACACCTTTTTCCCGCTCGAGCGGGAGAAGCCCGTAGCTGCCGCGCCAAAGGTCGACGGCGAAACGACAACTGTTAATTCCGACGTAAAAGCCGGGGGATGAGATGGCAGACGCGCACGCAAAACCGCAACACGATTATCACATCATCGATCCCAGCCCGTGGCCGTTCCTCGGCTCGCTGGGCGCGCTCGTCATGGCTTTTGGCGGCGTCGCATGGATGTCCTACCTGAAGGGCGGCGCGCTGCCGATCTTCGGCTACGACATGGCCAACACCAGGTTCTGGATCTTCGCGATCGGCCTGGCGATCGTTCTGTACACCATGTTCGGCTGGTGGTCGGACACGGTGAAGGAAGCCAATGAGGGGCATCACACGCGCGTCGTGTCGCTGCACCTGCGCTACGGCATGATTATGTTCATCGCCTCCGAGGTGATGTTCTTCGTAGCCTGGTTCTGGGCCTTCTTCGACGCCAGCCTGTTCCCGAACGAGGCCTCACAGGTGGCTCGCGCGGCATATACGGGTGGCGTGTGGCCGCCGAAGGGCATTGAGGTTCTCGATCCCTTCCACCTGCCGCTCTACAACACCATCATCCTGCTGCTGTCGGGCACCACGGTGACCTGGGCGCACCACGCTCTGCTCAACAACGATCGCAAGGGTCTGGTGAACGGCCTGGCGCTGACGGTTGCGCTCGGCATCCTGTTCAGCTTCGTGCAGGCCTACGAGTACATCCACGCTCCGTTCGCCTTCCGCGACTCGATCTATGGCGCGACCTTCTTCATGGCGACCGGCTTCCACGGTTTCCACGTGATCGTCGGCACGATCTTCCTGCTGGTCTGCCTGTTCCGTGCGATGGGCGGTGCCTTCACCCCGAAGCAGCATTTCGGCTTCGAGGCGGCGGCCTGGTACTGGCACTTCGTTGACGTGGTGTGGCTGTTCCTGTTCGCCTCGATCTATGTCTGGGCCTCGTCGGGCGCCACGATCGCGCACGGGGGCTGATCGGGCACCTCAAGAAACGGGAGGCGGTTGCGGCGACGCAGCCGCCTCTCTTTTTGGGCGCTTTCTTGCGGCAAGTATCGGCGATGCTGTCCGCCCACCTCGCTCTTCCGCTCACCGTGCTTTTGTCCGCTTCTAATGCGGCTTGCGCCGAAGCAATCGACCTCGTGCGGGTCGACAAGTCAGAGCGTCGGCTGGAACTGCTGTCCGATGGCAAGGTCGTGCGCAGCTATGCCATGGCGCTCGGTGCCAATCCGGTCGGCCACAAGGAGCGGGAAGGGGATGAACGCACGCCTGAAGGCCGCTACGTCCTCGACTGGCGCAACCCGGGAAGCCAATACTACCGGTCGATCCACGTCTGCTATCCCAATGCCGATGACGTGGCTGCGGCAAAGAGGGCAGATGTCGATCCCGGCGGAATGATTATGATCCACGGCCAACCCAACGGATATGGCTGGTGGTCGTGGTTGCTGCAGATGTTCGATTGGACGAACGGCTGCATCGCCGTTAGCGACGAGGACATGGCGGAGATCTGGCAGATGGTCGAAAACGGCACTCCCATCGAGATAAATCCATGAGCGAGGACAAGGCGATCTGGCCGCCGGTCGATCCCGTTGCGACCGGACTGAAGGGGCGCTGTCCGCGCTGTGGCGAGGGTCGGCTGTTCTCAAGCTTCCTCACGGTTGCCAAGCAGTGCGGCGTCTGCAAGCTCGACTATTCGTTCGCCGACGCCGGCGACGGGCCGGCGGTCTTCGTCATCCTGATCATCGGCTTTGTCGTGGTCGGGCTCGCTCTCTGGATGGAAGTGTCGCTCGCGCCGCCGCTATGGCTCCACTTCCTGCTCTGGATCCCGCTGACGTTCGTCCTGAGCGTCGGTTCGCTCCGTCTGATCAAGGGCGTCCTGATCGCCCTGCAGTATCGAAACAGCGCGGCGGAAGGCCGCTTGGATCGCAGCCAATGAGTATGTCGATGTCGAAGTCCGCCCCCGCGCAGCGCCCCCGGCGCCTGCTGGCCCTGGTTCTTGGCACCATTGTCCTTGCCGTGCTCGTGGCGCTTGGCACGTGGCAGGTCCAGCGTATGTACTGGAAAGAGGCGCTGATCGCGCAGATCGCCGAGCGCACGCAGTCCGAGGCGCGGCCGCTGGCCGAGATGGAGGTCAAGTACCGCGCAAGCGGCGACGTTGATTACTGGCCGGTGACGCTGTCGGGCACGTTCCTGCACCAGGGCGAGCGGCACTTCTTTGCGACCTGGCAAGGCAAGTCGGGCTTCTACGTCTACACCCCGCTGCAACTCGAGGACGGTCGCTACGTGCTGGTGAACCGCGGCTTCGTCCCCTACGACATCAAGGATCCGGCCAAGCGGGCCGAGGGCCAGGTGTCCGGACCGGTGACGATCGTAGGCCTCGCGCGCAATCCTCTCGACGCAAAGCCGGGCGCGCTGCTGCCGGACAATGACACGGCGAAGAACATCTTCTACTGGAAGGACCGCGCCGCCATGGCCTCCAGCGCGGGTCTGCCCGAGGGTGCCGTCGTGCTGCCCTTCTTCGTCGATGCCGACGATGCCCCGAACCCCGGCGGCCTGCCGATCGGGGGCGTCACCCTCATCGACATGCCGAACAACCATCTTCAATACGTGATCACCTGGTACGGGCTGGCGGCGGCGCTCGTGGGCGTGATGGCGTTCTGGCTGTTTCGCAAGCCCGACCACGAGTGACGATCTGGCGCCCTTGACAGCAGGGGCGCCCAGACATCATTTCGGCGCTGAGCAAGAACCGGATGCCATGCCCCAGAACGTGACCAAGCCCCCACTGACGATCAGACTCTGCCAGCCGCGCGGCTTCTGCGCAGGCGTCGACCGCGCCATCCAGATCGTGGTGCTGGCGCTCAAGAAGTATGGCGCGCCGGTCTATGTCCGCCATGAGATCGTGCACAACCGCTACGTGGTGGAGGGGCTTCAGAACCTCGGCGCCGTCTTCATCGAGGAGCTCGACGAGATTCCCGACGAGCATCACGACGCCCCGGTGGTGTTCTCCGCGCATGGCGTGCCCAAGTCGGTTCCCGCGGATGCCAAGGCGCGCAACCTGTTCTATCTCGATGCGACATGTCCGCTGGTCTCGAAGGTGCACAAGCAGGCCATGCGCCACCAGCGCCAGGGCCGCCACGTACTGCTGATCGGCCATGCCGGCCACCCCGAGGTGATCGGCACGATGGGGCAGTTGCCCGAGGGCGCGGTGACGCTGGTCGAGACCGAGGCGGATGCCCAGAAGCTGGCGCCGGCCGATCCCGAGGCGCTCGGCTTCGTCACCCAGACGACGCTGTCGGTGGAGGATACCGCCGGCATCCTTCGGGCGCTGCAGGAGCGCTTCCCGGCGATGCAGGCGCCGGCTGCCGAATCGATCTGCTATGCCACCACCAATCGGCAGGACGCGGTGAAGGAAACCGCACCGGGCGCCGATCTCTATCTGGTGGTGGGTGCGCCCAACTCGTCCAATTCGCGCCGCCTGGTGGAAGTGGCCGAGCGTTTCGGAGCAAAGATGTCGCTGCTGGTGCAGCGTGCGTCGGAGATACCGTGGGACGACATCGGCGGGATCACTACGCTCGGCCTGTCGGCGGGCGCGTCCGCACCGGAAATCATCGTCGACGAGATCATCGACGCCTTCCGCGAGCGCTTCGAGGTGGCAGTGGAACTCGCCGTGACGGCGACCGAGACGGAGGACTTCCCGGTCATGCGGGTACTGCGCGATGTCGAACTGACGCCGGCCGACATGGCCTTCGTCAACGGTACCCGCTGATGGCGGTCTACACCGACGTCACCGAGGGCGAGCTCGAGGCCTTCCTGCGCAATTATCCGGTCGGCGAGCTGCTATCCTACAAGGGCATCGCCGAGGGTACGGAAAACTCCAACTTCCTGCTGCACACGACGACCGGCTCGTACATCCTGACGCTCTACGAGAAGCGCGTCGAAAAGGCCGATCTGCCGTTCTTCCTCGGCCTGATGCAGCATCTCGCGCACAAGGGCATCTCCTGCCCGTTGCCGGTGGACGGCACTGACGGTCACGTCATCCGCACGCTTGCGGGGCGCCCCGCCGTCATCATCACCTTCCTTGAAGGCATGTGGCTGCGCAAGCCGCAGGTCGTGCATTGCCGCGAGGTGGGCAGGGCCCTGGCGCAACTGCATCTGGCGGGCCAGGACTTCTCGATGACGCGGCCCAATGCGCTCGCCATCGAGGGCTGGCGCAAGCTCTGGGATGCGGCTCGCGGGCGCGCCGACGAGGTCGAGCCGGGTCTCGCGAAGGAGGTCGATGCCGACTTCGCCGATTTCGAGAAGGCGTGGCCCACCGGACTGCCGTCGGGCGTCATCCACGCCGATCTTTTCCCGGACAATGTCTTCTTCCTCGGAGACGAGCTGTCGGGCCTGATCGACTTCTATTTCGCCTGCAACGACCTCTACGCCTACGACCTCGCCACCTGCCTCAACGCATGGTGCTTCGAGAAGGATTTTTCCTTCAACCTGACCAAGGGCACAGCCCTGCTCGAGGGATACCAGAGCGTCAGGCCGCTCGAAGAGGCGGAGAAGGCGGCGCTGCCCATGCTGGCGCGCGGCTCGGCGCTGCGCTTCATGCTGACGCGCCTCTACGACTGGTTGACCATCCCCGACGGCGGGCTGGTCATGAAGCGCGACCCGATGGAGTACATCCGTCGCCTGCGCTTCCACAGGGCGATCACATCGCCGCAGGAATACGGACTGAAATGAAACAAGTTGAGATTTTCACCGATGGCGCCTGCTCGGGCAATCCGGGCCCGGGCGGCTGGGGCGCGATCATGCGCTACAAGGCCAAGGTCAAGGAACTATCCGGCGGCGAAGCAGAGACCACCAACAACCGCATGGAATTGCTGGCTGCCATCTCTGCGCTGAACTCCCTCAAGGAGCCGTGCGAGATCGACCTGCACACCGACAGCAAATACGTCATGGACGGGATCTCGAAGTGGATCCATGGCTGGAAGAAGAACGGCTGGAAGACCGCCGACAAGAAACCGGTGAAGAACGGCGAGCTGTGGCAGGCGCTTGATGAGGCCAACCGGCGCCACAAGGTCAAGTGGCACTGGGTCAAGGGCCACGCCGGCCACCCCGAGAACGAGCGGGCCGACGAACTGGCGCGTGAGGGCATGGCGCCGTACAAGAACGGCCGCAAGGCATAGGCTTGGCCTGCTGCCAGGCCCGAATGGGGCGCGCTGCCTGAAGGCCGCGCGCCAATTTCATTTCAGAGCTGTTCGAGGATGCGGGCAGCACCGGAGTCGATCGCCTGGCCGGGGGCGCCCTCGAGGTTGAGCTGGGTAACTTTGCCGTCCTCGACGATCATCGAATAGCGCTTCGAGCGCAGGCCCATGCCGGCCGCCGACAGGTCGGTGTCGAGGCCGATCGCACGCGCGAAGTCGCCGCTGCCGTCGGCGAGGAAAAGCACCTTGCCTTCGCCGCCGCTGAAGCGCGCCCATGCGCCCATGACGTGCACGTCGTTGACCGCGACCACAGCGATCGTGTCGACGCCGCGGGCGATGATGGCGTCGAAATTCTCGATGTAGCCGGGCAGGTGGTTGTTGCTGCAGGTCGGCGTGAACGCGCCGGGGACGGCGAAGAGCACGACCTTCTTGCCTGCGAAGATCTCATCGGTGGTAAGGCTCTTGGCGCCGTCGGCGGTCATCGTCTTGAACGTGGCCTGGGGCAGCTTGTCGCCGATCGCAATGGTCATGAATTCCTCGCGTGTCTGTTGAATGATCCGGCCATCCGGAGCACCCAACTAGCGCAGATGCCGGCCTTGGCCAATGGCCGCGGCAGCATTCACGGATAGGGCAGATATCCTTCGACCGCCGTGGTCGCAGTCGTCATGGTGTAGGGAATGCCCTTGCCTGTCGGCTTCACCTCTGGAGCGTCCAGCACCTTGACGGTGAAAGTCAGCCTGCCGCCTTCCACCTTCCGCTCCGGTACACCGAACATGTAGCCATCGGTCCCTGCGAAGAAAACGTCCACGCCATCCGGGTCTCCCGGGACGTTTGCCACGACCGCCAGCTTGCCCGCTTCCGAGGGAGCGGGAGACACACCGAAGTTCGGTTGTGCCGGCGCGGGCAGGTCATCGACCGCCGCCCTGACCAGGGCCGCGTCCTGGGGGTTGTCGGGGTCGGACGCCGGATCCAGTTGCAGGCGCGCCTGCACCGGAATGCAGATGGTCTCGCAGACGCCCAGGAACACGTCGGCCTCGATCAGCGAGGGTTCGGACGGGGAGGGGATGGTGAAGGTGACCGGCAGTCCGACGGGATAGTCGTAGCCTGCCCAGATCGAATAACCATCGTCGTGGCGCTGCGGCGCAGGATACGAAATCTCGACGGCGGACACGTTGCGGCTGGCGGATACGTCGATCTGCGGCGGCACGCCGGAGTCACCGGGATCGCGCCAGTAGGTCTTCCAGCCGCGCTTCAGTTCGATGAAGAGCACGCCCTGCAGCTTCCCGGCCGCATCGGGCCGGCCCGTGGTGACGAGCCTGAACCGGCCGCCTTCGGTCTGGAACCACCCCGACGTGGAGGCGTATGCGGGGGCAGCGGCGGCAAGAATGGCAGCGGCAAGACCGGCTGCGAAGGTGGCTCTGAAAATCATGGCGGTGATTTGAACGTCTCCCGCAGGCTAAGCAATCTGTCTCTTGATCGCGGCGCCATCATATTTCCGTGACGGGAGATCGAAAGATCGGGACCGGGCTCTCGCGTCCATCTTTCAAGACGACGGGAAACGCGATAGGCTCTTTCATATGGACATCCTGCGCCAGAAAAAGGGCGCTTCGCAGCGCGGCTTTCTAGACGATCAGTTCCTCATTGCCATGCCCGGCATGAAGGACGATCGCTTTGCGCGCGCTGTCATCTACGTCTGCGCCCACAGCGACGAAGGCGCGATGGGCCTGATCATCAATCAGGTCCAGCCATTGCTGTTTCCCGACCTGCTCGTCCAGCTCGGCATCCTCGACGAGCAGGAGGCGATCAGACTTCCGATGAAGGCGCGGGATTTCATCGTCCGCAATGGCGGGCCGGTGGATCGCAGCCGCGGTTTCGTGCTGCACACCGACGACTACAAGGTCGAATCGTCGCTGCCGGTCTCGGACGAGATCTGCCTCACCGCCACCGTCGACATTTTGCGGGCAATCTCAGCCGGCCGTGGCCCGCGGCATGCGCTGATGGCGCTCGGCTATTCGGGCTGGGGCGCAGGCCAGCTGGAGAGCGAGATCGCCGAGAATGGCTGGCTCACCTGTCCGGCAACGCCGGAACTGCTGTTCGACACCGACCTCGACCGCAAGTACGACCGCATCCTTGCCTCGCTGGGCATCGACCTCGCTCGCCTCAGCAGCGCGGCCGGTCACGCCTGAGCTAGCGGGTACTGCTCCTTCAGCATCTTGAGCGCCTGGTCACCGGGGATCGGTGCCCCGAACATGAAGCTCTGCACATACTCGCAGCCCATCTGCCGCAGTTCGAGCGCGTCGCTCTCGTCGGAGATGCCTTCGGCCACGACCGAGAGGCCGAGTTCGTGCGCCATGTTGACCATCGACTTGAGCAGCACGGCGCGCTTGGGTGACGTGTCGTCGACGAAGCTCTTGTCGATCTTGATGGTGTCGAAGGGGAAGCGCGTCAGATAAGACAGCGACGAGTAGCCCGTACCGAAATCGTCGAGCGACAGGCCGATGCCGAGCTGCTTGAGCTTGGTCAGCACGTGGTTGGTTTGCTCGGGATTGTCCATCACCAGCGATTCGGTGAGCTCCAGCCGGAAGCAGCGCGGCTTCAGGTTGGCCCTGGCGATAACCGACCGGACGTCGCTGACGAGATCGCGGCGGATCAGCTGGCGGCTCGACAGATTGACCGAGACCGACAGCGGAGCCTCGCCGATCTGCTTCTGCCATTCGGCGAGGTCTTCGGCGGCGCGCTGCATGGCGAAAAGGCCGAGCTGGACGATCAGCCCGCAGCTTTCCGCAACCGGAATGAAGTCGCCCGGCGGAATCATGCCGCGGCGCGGATGATCCCAGCGCAGCAGCGCCTCGAAGCCTGCCACGCTGCCGTCCTCGAGCCGCACGATGGGCTGGTAGGCGAGGGTGAATTCCTTCCGCTCGATGGCGCGGCGCAGGTCGGATTCGAGCTGCAGGCGGTCGGTGCCGACCGTCCTGAATGCGGGCCGGAACGGCTCGATGCGGTCGCCGCCGAAGCGCTTGGCCTGGTGCATCGCGAGTTCCGCGTCCTTGACCATGTCCTCGGCCGAGGCCTGGGCGTTGGTCCAGGTGATGAGACCGACCGATGCGGTAAGCACGATCTCGCGCTTGGCGAAGGTGATCGGCGCCTTGATGGCCTGCTTGATGGCGTCGGCCACCGCTGCGATGCGCGAGGGGTCCTCTTCGGAAAGCAGCATCAGCGCGAACTGGTCGCCGGCGAAACGCGACAGCGAGTCCTTGGGCTTCAGCAGGCGGTGCAGGCGGCGGGCGACGGTCAGCAGGATGGTGTCGCCCGCGGAGATGCCGAGGCCGTCATTGACCTGCTTGAACCGGTCGATGTCGATGACGAAGACCGACGGCCGCACCTTCTCCTCGGTACGTGCGATGGAGATGATCGCCTCGAGCCGGTTCATGAACAGCTCGCGGTTCGGCAGCCCGGTCAGGTTGTCGTGGACCGCGTCGTGCAGCAGTCGCTCTTCCGACTTCTTCTGCTCGGTCACGTCGACAAGTGTGCCGACGCAGCGGATCACTTCGCCGTCCGACCCGATCACCGGCCGCGCCTTGAGGGAGAACCAGTGGTAGTGGCCGTCGGCACCGCGCAGGCGGAAGCTCTGCGCGACGCGACCGCGGCGGTGTTCGAGCACGACGTCGAGCGTGGTGCGGAAGGTGTCGCGGTCGTCGGCGTGAAGCACCGGCAGCCAGTTGCGCGCGGCACCGCCCAGGCTGTTTGCCGGAAGCCCGAGCTGGATGCTCACGTCGGGCCGCGTCACGACGCGGTCGCGGAGCACGTCCCAGTCCCAGACCGTGTCGCCCGAACCGGCAACGGCAAGAGCCTGCCGCTCCATGTCGCTGAACAGCCCCTGGTGCAGCGCGCCGCCGGCGAAAGCGTGCTGCATGACGGTGAAGCCGATGAGCAGGATGATGAGGATGAGGCCGCCGCTGAGTGCCGACTGGACGATGTCGTTGTCGAGCATGCCGGTGATGGCCATCCATGAACCGCTCAGCCAGATCAGGACCATCGCCCAACTCGGTACCAGCATGATGGCGCGGTCGTAGCCGCGAATGCTGAGGTAGACGATGAGCCCGAGGCCGGTGATGGCGGTGGCTGCGAAGGAGATGCGGGCGATGCCGGCGGCCACGGCCGGGTCGATGATCGCAACGCCTGCGATCAGCAGCAGCCCGACGATCCACACCACGGCGCCGTAGCTGAAATGCCCGTGCCATCGGTTGAGATTGAGATAGGCGAAAAGGAAGACGACGAATGTGGTTGCGAGCGCGACTTCCGTTCCGGCGCGCCATATCTGTTCGCCGCCGGGCGAAACCTCGATGATCTTGTTGAGGAAGCCGAAGTCCACGCAGATGTAGGCGAGGACGGCCCAGGCGAGTGCAGCTGTCGCCGGGAACATCGACGTGCCCTTGACCACGAACAGGATCGTGAGGAACAGCGCCAGCAGGCCGGCGATGCCGATCACGATGCCGCGGAACAGCGTGTAGGAATTGACGGTGTCCTTGTAGGATTCGGGATCCCACAGATAGACCTGCGGCAGCTTCGGCGAGGCGAGCTCGGCGATGAAGGTGACGACGGTGCCGGGGTTGAGCGTGACCAGGAAGACGTCGGCGTCGGGGCTGGCCTGCCTGTCGAGCGCGAAGCCCTCGCTGGGCGTGATCGAGGCGATACGGCTGGAGCCGAGGTCCGGCCAGATGACGCCCGAGCCGACCAGCCGGAAGTGGGGTGCCACGATCAGCCTGTCGAGCTGCTGGTCGGTGGTGTTGGCAAGCGCGAACACAGCCCAGTCGCCGCTGGAGCGGGCGTCATTGGCCTCGACCTCGATGCGGCGCACGATGCCGTCGGGGCCGGGCGCCGTCGAAACCTGAAAGTTCTCACCCTGATTCCGGTAAATTTCCACCGCGCCGGTAAGGTTGAGGGCCACGTCGTCGCGCGAGATCTTGATCGGCTCCACGGCCAGCGCCTGCGACACCGCGCCAAGGCTCGCGATCAGGGATACGACAAGCGCAAAAAGAGGCGCCAGCAGGATATGCTTCGACAAGTTCAGCCCTTCATGGTGACGGCTTGCGGGTCGTCCGCGATCAGCGCGTAGATATAGTGGTCGTGCCATTCGCCGTTGATCCGCAGGTAGGATCGCAAAAGTCCTTCGCGCCGGAATCCGGCTTTTTCAAGCACACGCACCGAACGAGTATTGTCGGGGATACAGGCAGCCTCGATCCGGTGCAACCTGAGCGTATCGAAGGCGTGTCTGACCAGCAGCCGGACGGCGTCGACCATCAGCCCCTGGCCGGCATAGCGTTCGCCGATCCAGTAGCCGATATGGCCCGTCTGCGCGACGCCGTAGCGGATGTTGCCCAGGGTGATGCCGCCGACCAGCTTGCCGCTGGAATTCTCGTAGATGAAATATGCCAGCGCGGTGCCCTGGGAGTGGTCATCCTGGTAGCGGGCGAGGCGGACGCGCCAGGCAGATCGCTCCAGCTCGTCAGGCGCCCAGCGCGGCTCCCAGGGCTCCAGGAACGCGCGGCTGTCGGCGCGGAGCGCCGCCCACTCGTGGTAGTCGCGGGCGGACGGTATGCGCAACGTCACTCGCTCGCCTTTCAGTGCCAGCGCGTCGCGGCGAAAGAAGGGGAACGAAAACATGCCGCAAGTTCAGACTGCGAGCTTGCGCGCAGCCGTCTGCATGCCTGGCAACGAGTCCAGGATCGATTCGTAGGGGGCGAGGGTGCCGACGGGGCCGACGGCCGTAATCGTCGGCCGGGTCGAGAACATGCGCGCCGACAGGTCGGTGAGGCGCTCGATGGTCAGAGCCGAAAGCCTCTCCATCAGTTCTTCCTTGGCGATCGGCCGGCCGAACAGGAGCAACTGGCGCGCGATCTGCGACGCCCTGCTGGAGCAGCTTTCAGCCGACATGATGAGGCCCGCGCGGTACTGTGCGCGTGCCCGGTCGAGCTCTTCCTGCAGGATCGACTCGCCCGCCTTCTGCAACTCGCCGATGATAACCGGCAGGAGTTCGGCTATGTCGCTCTGGCCGGTGGCGGCGTGGATGCCGAAGATGCCGGTGTCGGAGAAGCCCCAGTGGAAGGCGTAGACCGAATAGCAGAGCCCGCGCTTCTCGCGGACCTCCTGGAACAGGCGTGACGACATGCCGCCGCCCAGGATCATCGACAGCACCTGCGAGGCGTAGAAGTCGCGCACATGGTAGGCGCGGCCCTCGAAGCCCAACACGATCTGCGCGTCCATCAGGTCGCGGTCTTCGCGGAAGTCGCCCCCGACGTACTGCGCGTATTGGGGAATGGCGCTCTCCGCCTTGGGACGGAAGTTGCCGAGGCGCTTTTCCACCTCGCGAACGAAGTCGTCGTGTTTCACGTCGCCGGCTGCGACGACGACCATGCGCTCGGCGCCGTACTGGCGATTCATGAAGTCGTGCAGCTGGTCCGAGGTGAACGACTTGACGGTCTCAGGCGTGCCGAGGATCGAGCGGCCGAGGGTCTGGTGCCGGAAAGCCGTTTCGGTGAAGCGGTCGAAGACGATGTCGTCGGGCGTGTCGTGCGCGGCGCCGATCTCCTGCAGGATCACATGCTGCTCGCGCTCGAGTTCCTCGGGATCGAATTCGGAATCCTGAAGGATGTCGGAGAGGATGTCGACCGCCAGCGGCACGTCGCCCGACAGCACGCGGGCATAGAACGAGGTCGTCTCGACGCTGGTCGCGGCGTTGATCTCGCCGCCGACATTCTCGATCTGGGAAGCGATTTCGAAGGCGCTGCGGCTCTTGGTGCCCTTGAACGCCATGTGCTCGAGAAGGTGGGCCATGCCATGCTCGTCGTCGCGCTCGTTGCGCGCGCCCGACTTGACCCAGGTCCCTAGAGCTACCGTCTCTACGCTTGGAAGTGTCTCGGTGGCCACTGTCAGGCCGTTCGACAGACGGCTTACCTCAACACTCATATGCAACATACTCCCTAGCGTGCCGCTCGTGTGCGGCGGCTAATGTAATCTTCCACCATTTTTATCTCTGATGGAAGTACCGTGAACCTTTCGTTACGTTCCATCAGTCCGGAGAGCCAATTCGGCAACGCAGGTTCGATCCCTGACGCTGCCTTGACCGCTGCAGGGAATTTCGCCGGATGGGCGGTTCCGAGGATCACCATCGGAACGTCGCTGCGCGGCAGGCCTGCGGCCACGTGGACGGCCGTCGCGGTATGCGGATCAAGCAGATAGCCGCTGTTCTTGAGCGTAGCGCTGATGGTCGCGGCGGTTTCGTCCATGTCTGCCCGGCCTGCCGAGAACTCGCTGCGAATGTCCGCAAGCGCCTTCGCCTCGATGGTGAACGCGCCGGACTGCTTGAGGCCCGCCATGTAGCGGCGGACGACCGCCGGATCGCGGTCGGATGCTTCGAAGAGCAGGCGCTCGAAGTTCGACGAGATCTGGATGTCCATCGACGGCGAGGTGGTCGCGACCACGCCCGTCATGCGGTATTCGCCGCTCTTCAGCGTGCGGTCGAGGATGTCGTTGTCGTTGGTCGCGATGACCAGGCGCTCGATCGGCAGGCCCATGCGCTTGGCGGCATAGCCGGCGAAGATGTCGCCGAAATTGCCGGTCGGCACGGTGAACGACACCGGCCGGTCGGGCGCGCCGAGCGAGATCGCCGAGGAGAAATAGTAGACGATCTGGGCCATGATGCGGGCCCAGTTGATCGAGTTCACGCCAGACAGCCGCACGCGGTCGCGGAAGCCGTGGTCGTTGAACATGTCCTTTACCAGACCTTGGCAGTCGTCGAAGTTCCCTTCGATCGACAGGGCATGCACGTTGGCAGCCGCCGAGGTGGTCATCTGCCGCTGCTGCACCGGCGAAACCCGGCCATGCGGGAACAGGATGAAGATGTCGGTGCGCTCGCGCCCTGCAAAAGCTTCGATCGCCGCGCCGCCCGTGTCGCCCGAGGTGGCGCCGACGATGGTGGCGTGTTCGCCGCGCTCGGCAAGCACGTGGTCCATCAGCCGCGCCAGCAATTGCATGGCGACGTCCTTGAAGGCGAGCGTGGGGCCGTGAAAGAGCTCGAGCACGAAGCTGTTGGCGCCGGTCTGGACCAGCGGGCAGACGGCGTCGTGGCGGAAGGTCCCATACGCCTCGCGCACCAGGCGCTCGAACACGTCCTGTTTGATTTCGCCGCCCAGGAAGGGCGTCAGCAGGCGGATCGCGAGATCGGCGTAGGGAAGCCCGCGCATGGCGCGGATTTCTGCCGAGCTGAAGGTAGGCCATTCGGCGGGAAGGTAGAGGCCGCCGTCGCGTGCAAGGCCTGCCAGGACTGCTTCGGAAAATCCAAGCGCGGGAGCTTCCCCGCGGGTGCTCACATAGTGCATATCTATCCGTTCCAAGGCGGTGCGACCTGCCGGTCATCGGCGGGACGGGGAAAACTGTGCTCCATCAGTCGCATTTCTGCCGCGCGGTTGATATAGAACGACTGCTTTGCGAGAGGGAAGTGCAGTTCATGTTGTTTCGAACGATCGACGGTCGCTTTATGGCGACTTTGGCGACCTCCGGCTTTATGCTTATCGTCGCAGGCTGCCAATCTGGCGGCGGAGGCGGCCTTTTCGGTCCCCCCCAGCCCAAGGACCCCAAGGTGATCGCGGCTGAGGAAGGCAAGATCCTGGCCAGCGAACTGCTCGCCTATTGCCCGAACGTCACCTTGCGCGACGGAACGGCTTTCTTCAACAGTTACGCCAAGGGCGGCCAGGACGATCCGTCGAAGCTCGCCTACCAGTCGGCCATCACCGACGTGACGCGCAATTGCACCCGTACCGACACTACCATGAGCATCAATGTCGGCGTGGCCGGCAAGATCGTGCCGGGCCCGGCAGGCGGTGCGGGTTCGGTCAGCATGCCGATCCGCGTCGCGGTCGTCCGCGGCGACGAGGTGCTCTATTCGCAGCTTCACAAGAACGCGGCGCAGATCACCGACGCCTCGACGGCAACGCAGTGGGTGTTCACCATCCCGAACATCACGATCCCCAAGCCGACCGCGCGCGATATCCAGATTTTCGTGGGCTATGACGAAGGCCCCCAGAAGAAGAAGGCGCCGGGAGCCTGAGCTTCCACATGAAAGCGCCGGCCACTGGCCGGCGCTTTTGGTTTCAGGCGTTTTCGGACCACATGCTGAGGGCTGCGAGCACGCCGCCCAGATCTGCCCAGCGCCGGATCACCGTCTCGGCGCCGGCCTCGGTCAGCGCGTCGGCATGGCCGGGATAGCTGTGGGCGGCGCCGGTGAAGCCGATCACCCGCATGCCTGCCGCAACCGCTCCCGCGACGCCGTGCACCGAATCCTCGATGACGAACGTGTTGGCCGGATTGGCGCCCAGTGTGTTGGCTGCATGCAGGAACACGTCCGGCGCGGGCTTCGGCCGCTTGCTTGGCGTCTCGAGCGCCGAGAAGATGCGGCCCTTGAACAGCGGCAGGATGCGGGTGCGCTCGAGCATCATCTCGATGCGCTCTGTCGTCGAGTTGGAGCAGATGCAGCGTGGTGCGGTGACGGCGGCCACGGCCTCATGGACGCCCTCGATCGCGCGAACCTCGTTCTGCAGCCGGCGATCGACCAGCGCTTCCGCCTGCCCGATCAGCGACGCCTGGAACGGGATGGCCGCTTTCTGCTCGATCTTGAGCAGGATGTCCTTGAAGGTGAGGCCGGCATAGGACTCGGCGATTTCCTCCGCCGTGATCTCGAAGCCGGCTGCGGTCAGCAGTTCGGCCTCGACGCGGGCGGCGATGATTTCGGAATCGACGAGCACGCCGTCGCAATCGAATATGACTAGATCTGGCTGGTTCATGACGGTCCGGGAGAATGGGCCGGCGCATGGCGCGGGCCGGGGAACTCAAGGCGCCGCGAATACACCATTCCGGCCCGGATCGCAAATTCGGACGCCTGCTTCATCAATTGTTTACGCTGATCGGTAACCATAACAGCGAGTAAACAGTAACGTGTCATCCGGGTATCAGAATGTCAGCAGTGCGTCCTCTCGCCCAACTTTCCCGCACTCCCCAGCCGTCCGAGTGGCTCGATACGATCATCAAGGGCGACTGCATCGCAGCACTCGACAAGCTGCCCTCGGCGTCCGTCGACGTGATCTTCGCCGACCCGCCCTACAACCTCCAGCTCGACGGCGACCTGCACCGTCCCGACCAGTCGAAGGTCGACGCGGTCGACGATCACTGGGACCAGTTCGAGAGCTTCGAGGCCTATGACGCCTTCAGTCGCGCTTGGCTTCTTGCCGCGCGTCGCGTGCTGAAGCCGAATGGCACCATCTGGGTCATCGGCTCCTACCACAACATCTTCCGCGTCGGCGCCAAGATGCAGGATCTCGGCTTCTGGATCCTCAACGACGTGGTCTGGCGCAAGACCAATCCGATGCCGAACTTCCGCGGCCGCCGCTTCCAGAACGCGCACGAGACCATGATCTGGGCCTCGCGCGACCAGAAGGGCAAGAACTACACCTTCAACTACGAGGCCATGAAGGCGTCGAACGAAGACGTGCAGATGCGCTCCGACTGGCTGTTCCCGATCTGCACCGGTGGCGAGCGCCTGAAGGATGAGGACGGCAACAAGCTGCATCCGACACAGAAGCCGGAAGCTCTCCTTGCCCGCATCATGCTGGCTTCGACGAAGCCGGGCGACGTGGTCCTCGATCCGTTCTTCGGCTCGGGCACGACAGGTGCCGTCGCCAAGCGCCTCGGTCGCCACTTCGTCGGCATCGAGCGCGAGCAGTCCTATATCGACGCCGCCCAGGAGCGCATCGCTGCGGTTCGCACCCTCGACGGCCCCGAACTCACCGTTCTTACCGGCAAGCGCGCCGAGCCGCGTGTTGCCTTCAACAGCCTGATCGACATGGGCCTGCTGGCCCCGGGCACCACGCTCTATGACGCCAAGAAGCGCTGGGCCGCCAAGGTGCGCGCCGACGGCACGCTGGCGACCAGTGAAACCGCGGGTTCGATCCATCGCGTAGGTGCCGCCGTGCAGGGCCTCGACGCCTGCAACGGCTGGACCTTCTGGCACTATGAGCGGGCAGGCGGCCTGACCCAGATCGACGAACTGCGCCGCATCGTCCGCGTCGGCATGGAAAAGGCCGGGGCGTAAGCCTCGGCGATCCGACCTTCGTCGCGCCGCTTGGTTCGGCGCGACGGATCAGGCTCCATGGCTTTCGCCATCTGGCCCTTCAGGAATTCAGGAAGTCCTGTAGAAAAGTTCGAAATTCCGGGCCTAGCGGCTTCGGATTTCGCCGATCGGCCGGTTTCCAGTCACCGTCCGATTCCGAGACGCTCGAGGTCCGCCTCGAGCGTTTTCGCATTCGTGAACAGCACTGCCTGCCAGCCGGCGTCGATGGCCGCGTTCACGTTCTTCTGGCTGTCGTCGATGAACAGCGAGGCTTTCGGGTCGAGGCCGAAGGTCTCGACATGCAGGTCGTAGATGCGGCGGTCGGGCTTGATCAGGCCGACGTCGCCCGACACGGTCACCCCGCGCGGCGTCTCCAGGAACGGGAAGCGGCCGCGCGCCTCGCGGAACGTGTCCGACGCCCCGTTGGTCAGCAAGGTGACGTCGTGGCCGGCGGCGACCAGGCTCTCCATCAGCGCGACGCTGTCCTCGTAGTGGTGCGGCACCATCTCGTGCCAGTGTTGGCGGAAGGCGCGGATGCTGTTCTCGTGCTCGGGATACTCGGCGATCAGCAGGGCTTCGGCCTCTTCCCATGTCCGGCCGCGGTCCTGCTCGATATTCCAGTCGCTGGTACAGACATTGTCGAAGAACCAGCGGCGCTCGACGGGGTCGGGGATGATGCGGCTGAAGGGGATGTTCGGGTCGTAGTGGATCAGCACCTTGCCGATGTCGTAGACGATGTGGCGGATCTCGCTCATTCCCTAGCGTCCTCGTTTCGTTGCGCCCGGTATGGCAGCTTCGATGACCTTTTTCATGACGGTTGGCAAGGCTTCGCCATTGAGCGCTTCCGCTGCAGACCAGAAATGGTCATCAAGCGCAGGTTGTGAAGGCAAGTCCGCTCGAAACACATCGAGTTCCAGCGCGAAATGGGTGAAGACGTGGGTGATGCTGCCACTGCGGCGCCAATCGGCGGGGAAGGGGGCGGCCTCGACCCCGGTCGCGCCGTCGACGCGTGCTGTCCATCCTGTGGTGGGCACCTCGGTCATGCCGCCCAGCAGACCTTTGCCCGGACGCTTGCGCAACAGCACCGACCCGTCGGGCGCGACCGCGACGAAGGCCGCACCGCGCCGCGCCGGTTTTTCGGCCTTGGGCGGTTTGACGGGATAAAACTCAGGATCGCCATTGGCGATTGCGCTGCAGTCCTCTCGCAGCGGGCAGAGCATGCAGCGCGGCCGGCGCGGCGTGCAGATGGTTGCGCCAAGGTCCATCATCGCCTGGGCGAAGTCGCCGGGACGTGATGCCGCGAGCATGCGCTCGACATGGGCGCGGATCTCGGGCTTGGCCTCGGGCAGGGGCGTTGCGATCGAAAACAGCCGGGTGACCACGCGCTCGACATTGCCGTCGACCACCGCTGCCGGCCGATTGAAGGCAATGGAGGCAATGGCCGCGGCCGTGTAGGGGCCGATGCCCGGCAGCGCGCGCAAGCCGGCTTCGGTGTCGGGAAAGCGATTGCCATGTTGCGCGGCGACCGTCTCGGCGCAGGCCTTGAGGTTGCGGGCCCGCGAATAGTAGCCGAGCCCGGCCCAGGCCTTCATCACGTCTTCTGCCTCGGCTTCGGCGAGCGAGGCGACATCGGGCCATTTTTCCAGGAAGGCGCGGAAGTAGGGTTTGACCGCCTCGACCGTCGTCTGCTGCAGCATGATCTCCGACAGCCAGATGCGATAGGGATCCGGCTTCAGGCCCTTCGCCAGGTCGCGCGGCGGCATGCGCCAGGGCAATTCGCGGTGGTTGGTGTCGTACCAGGTAAGCAGGCCGGAGGCGATCCTGTCGTCCATCTCATCGGCATGCTTGCGGGTCGGTCCTGGGGATGCCATTGGTGGTCGCGACTGCCTTCGGCGTTACATGTCGACAAGGTTATCTCTGGAGCACGACATGGCAGGTAAAAGGTGGGCGGGCAATCCCGTCCCGGTCAGCGACCTCGCGAGCGCCATCCTCGATCCCGTGCTGCGCAAGCGCACCGGCATTTCGGTCGGCCTCGTCCAGTCCTGGGAGGAGATCGTCGGTCCGAGGCTTGCCGCGAACTCGCGCCCGGAAAAGATCCAGTGGCCGCGTCGTCTCCACGAGGACGATCCCTTCGAGCCGGCCGTGCTCGTCATCGCCTGTTCGGGACCGGCAGCCCTGCACGTCCAGCACGAGACCGGCGAGATCATCGGACGGGTCAACTCGTACCTGGGCTTCAACGCCGTCGGAAGGATCCGCATCGTGCAGAAGCCGGTCTCGACCGCAAGCGCACCGCGCCCGCGACTGCGCAAGCTGACCGATGCGGAGAAGTCGAAATTGGCCGGGACGGTCGGCGGGATCGAGGACGAGAGCCTCAAGGAGGCGCTCGAAAAGCTGGGCGCCGCGGTGGTCGCTTCGCGCAAATAGGTGCCAGTTCTCAACCATTCGTGATCGACGGGTGGAAAAATGGCGATTGGTTTGGGGAAAGCCATGCCTTAATTCGCGCCAACTCTCGCATTCACGTATTTGCGCGTTGCAATATCAAACTATCGTCAGGTGATTCGTATGTACCGACCCATTTCCCGCAGGACCGCCCTTACCGGACTGGCAGCCGTCTCGGCCGCAGCACTTCTGTCTGCCTGCAGCGATTCCGGCGAAGAGGCGAAGGCGGAATCCAAGCCTGCCGAACCTGCGGCTGCCACGGCTCAGTCGGCCACGCCCGCCGCAACCGTCCAGGCGCCGCCTTCGCAGGGCACCGTCGACATGGCCAAGCTGCTCGAGCCTGGCCCGCTGCCGGAAATGGTCCTCGGCAAGGCCGATGCGCCGGTCACGATCGTCGAATACGCTTCGATGACCTGCCCGCACTGCGCGCGCTTCCACGAGACGACGCTGCCGGAACTCACCAAGAAGTACATCGACACCGGCAAGGTGCGGCTGCTCTATCGCGAGTTCGCTTTCGACCCGCTGTCGGAGGCGGCCTTCATGCTTGCACGCTGCTCCAAGGACAACTATTTCCCGATGGTCGACGTGCTGTTCAAGCAGCAGCAGACTTGGGCCCGTTCCGAAAATCCGAAGGATGCGCTGCTGCAGATCGCCCGACTGGCCGGTTTTACACAGGAGACGTTCGAGGCCTGCTTGACTGACCAGAAGCTTCTGGACGACATCAGGGCCGTGCGTGCCCGCGGCGAGAAGGATTTCGGGGTGGACTCGACGCCCACCTTCTTCATCAACGGGAAGCTTTACAAAGGGGCTATGACGATTGAGGAAATGTCGGCGATCATCGACGGCATGCTCTGACAATATCCCTGCGCCGAAGCCGTCGGGCTTCGGTGCACCCTTCTGCGCGGGGCAGCGCGGATGAAGTTTTCGCGCCTCCGCCTTCTCGGGTTCAAATCCTTCGTCGAGCCCGGCGAGTTCGTCATCGAACGCGGGCTCACCGGCATCGTCGGGCCGAACGGCTGCGGCAAATCCAACCTTGTCGAAGCGCTGCGCTGGGTGATGGGCGAAAGCTCATACAAGAACATGCGCGCTTCCGGCATGGACGACGTGATCTTCTCCGGTTCCGGCACCCGGCCGGCGCGCAACACCGCTGAAGTCACGCTTTTCCTCGACAACACCGACAGGACCGCGCCAGCGTCGTTCAACGACGCGGACGAACTCCAGGTGTCGCGCCGCATCGAGCGCGAGGCGGGCTCGGTCTATCGCATCAACGGCAAGGAAGCGCGCGCCAAGGACGTGCAACTCCTGTTCGCCGACCAGTCGACCGGCGCCCGCTCGCCGTCGATGGTGGGGCAGGGGCGCATCGGCGAACTGATCCAGGCGAAGCCTCAGGCGCGGCGCGCCTTGCTCGAAGAAGCGGCCGGCATCTCCGGGCTGCACACGCGTCGTCACGAGGCCGAGCTTCGTCTGCGCGCCGCCGAACAGAATCTCGAGCGCCTCGACGATGTGGTCGGCGAGCTCGAAAGCCAGATCGAGAGCCTCAAGCGCCAGGCCCGCCAGGCCTCGCGCTTCAAGAACCTCTCAGCCGATATCCGCAAGGCGGAAGCGACGCTGCTGCATCTGCGCTGGACGCTGGCCAAGACCCAGGAAGGCGAGGCCCAGTCGGCCTTGGCCACGGCGACCTCTCTGGTGGCCGAACGCGCTGCCTTGCAAATGTCGGCTGCCAAGGACCAGGCCATTGGTGCCCACAAGCTGCCGGAGATGCGCGAGGCGGATGCCTCGGCTGCGGCGACGTTGCAGCGGCTGTCCATCGCCCGCACGCAGCTCGAGGAGGAGGCCGGCCGCATCAATTCGCGCCAGAGCGAACTCGAACGCCGGCTGCAGCAACTCGATGCCGATATCGCGCGCGAGCAGCGCATGATCGGCGACAACGCCGCGATCCTGTCGCGGCTCGATGCCGAGGAGCGGTCGCTCCGCGACGAGAACGACGGCGCGGCCGACCGCGAGGAGGCGACCCGTGTCGCCCTCGAAGAGGCGATGGCGACGCTGTCGAGCACGGAGGCCGAACTCGGCCGGGCGACGGCCGAACGTGCCGAGGCCGCCGCCGGGCGCAGCCAGGCCGAGCGCGCCATGCGCGACGCCGCCGAACGCCGCGATCGCTTTGCCCGCCAGCTTGCCGAACTCGACCGCGAAGCCGGAGAGATCGCCGCGCGCATCGGTGCACTCGCAGACCCCGCCGAAAAGCGCATGCTGGCCGAGGCCGCCCAGGAAGCGCTGGAAGAGGCCGAATACGCCGCCACCGAGGCGGAGCGTACCGTAGCCGAAGCTCGGCAGGCGGAAGCCGCGTCGCGCCAGCCTCTGCAGGAGGCCAAGGCCGAACTGGCGCGCATCGAGACCGAGGCGCGGACACTCGCCAAGATACTCGCGGCCGTCTCCGGCGACGCCTATCCGGCCGTGCTCGAGCAGATCGGCGTCGATCGCGGTTTCGAGACCGCACTTGGCGCGGCACTCGGCGAAGACCTTGAAGCGGCGCTCGACGGCGCAGCACCCGTTCACTGGAGCGGCGCCCATACGGCTCCTGGCGACCCGAAACTGCCCGCTGGCGCGCGCAGCCTCGCCGAAGTGGTCCGCGCGCCGCAACAACTGGCGCGGCGTCTGGCTCAGGTCGGTGTGGTCGATGCGGCCGACGGGCCGCTGCTGCAGCCGCTGCTTGCACCGGGACAAAGGCTCGTCAGCCGCGAGGGCGCCTTGTGGCGCTGGGATGGCCTGACCGCGAGCGCCGATGCGCCGACCGCCGCCGCGCAACGCCTCGCCCAGAAGAACCGCCTGGCCGAACTCGACGCCGAGGCGATCGAGGCGACGCTGGTCGTTCGCACTGCCGAGGAAGCGCTTGCACGGGCCGAAGCCGCCGTGCGCGAGAGCGCCGAGGCCGAACGTCTGGCGCGGCAGGCCTGGCGCGATGCGCAGCATCAGGTCGGCGCGGCGAGGGATGCGCTTGCCCAGGCCGAGAAGGCCGCTGGAGAATTGAGCAGCCGCAGGGCTGCGCTGGACGAGGCCCGGGCCCGCGTCGCCGATTCCCACGAGGAGGCGCAGGCAGCCTATGTCGAGGCCGAGGACATGCTTGGCTCCGCGCCCGACCTCGGCGATCTGCAGGGCCGCCTGGATCAACTGGCCGCGGCAGTCGCCCGCGACCGCTCCGCGCTCGCCGATGCCCGTGCCGTGCATGACGGCCTCAATCGCGAGGCCGAGGCGAGGACGCGCCGGCTGGCTTCGATCGCTTCAGAGCGCCAGAGTTGGGTGATGCGTGCCGAAAGCGCTGCCGAGCAGATCGAGGCGCTGAGCGAGCGCCGCGAGGAAGCGGCTGCCGAGCGCGAGGCGCTGGTCGAGGCCCCCGATGAACTCGATGCCCGCCGCCGGAGCCTTCTGTCTCAGCTCGCGCAGGCCGAGGCGCTGCGCAAGGAAACGTCGGACAGGCTGCAGGAGGCCGAGGGTAAGCAGTCCGTACTGGACAAGGCGGCGACCGCCGCCATCCAGGGGCTGGCTGAAGCCCGCGAGGCGAGGGCGCGTGCCGAGGAGCGGTTGACTGCTGCCGACGAGCGGCGGCGCGAGATTGAGGCGCGCATCCACGAAGTGTTGAACACGCCGCCGCATCTGGTGATCCGCCACACCGGCCTAGAAGCCGACAGCCTGTTGCCGGATCCGGTCGACGTCGAGCGGACTCTCGAGCGGCTCAAGCTCGAGCGGGAGCGCCTGGGCGCAGTCAACCTGCGCGCCGAGGAGGAGCAGAAGGAGCTTTCCGATCGCCTCGAAGCCATCGTCTCCGAGCGCGAGGACATCATCGAGGCCATCCGCAAGCTCCGCCAGGGCATCCAGGGGCTGAACCGCGAGGGCCGCGAACGCCTGCTGGCCGCGTTCGACCTGGTCAACGGCCATTTCAAGCGCCTGTTCACGCATCTGTTCGGCGGCGGGACGGCCGAGTTGCAGCTGATCGAATCCGAGGATCCGCTTGAGGCAGGGCTCGAAATCCTGGCTCGGCCGCCTGGCAAGAAGCCGCAGACCATGACGCTGCTGTCGGGCGGCGAGCAGGCGCTGACGGCGATGGCGCTGATCTTCGCGGTGTTCCTGACCAACCCGGCGCCGATCTGCGTGCTCGACGAGGTCGACGCGCCGCTGGACGACCACAACGTCGAGCGCTTCTGCAATCTCATGGACGAGATGTCGGCTTCCACCGAAACGCGTTTCGTGGTGATCACCCACAATCCGATCACCATGGCGCGCATGGACAGGCTGTTCGGCGTAACCATGGCCGAGCAGGGCGTCAGCCAGCTCGTGTCGGTCGACCTGCAATCTGCCGAGGCCATGCGCGAGGCGAGCTGAGACGCCTCGTGGGGGCGGGCGGAAAAATTCCTCTTGGGTGACCGGCGGCTACTTTGCGCCCGGCGCAGCAGCCTCGGACAGCAGGTAGGAGAACGCCATGTCGCGTTCATCCTCATGCAATATGTCCATGTCGAACAGTTTCATGCTGCGCAGCCCTTCGATCACGAGGAAAGCGACGATGAGTTTGGCCGCGTCGGTGCTTTCTGCTTTCAGCGTGTCGAGCAGCTGGCGCTTGTAGGTCCGGATGGGGTTGAGGAAATCGGGATCTTCCGCCAGGGCGGCAACGACGCCCGCGGCGGAGGGTTGCACCTGCTCGAACTCCTCGGCCGAGAGCTCTACATAGGCTGCGAGGCGGCTCGTCGGCTCGCCGCAGGCGCCTTGCGATTTTGCGACGAGCGTCGCATCGAACTTGGCGATGTAGTCCTCGACTAGGGCCTGCATGAGCTTCGCCTTTGTCGGAAAGTTGTAGAGAAGGCCCCCCTTCGACACCCCGGCCCGCTGGGCCACGGCGTCGAGCGAAAGATTGCCCGGGCCAGCACAGTCGGCAAGCTCGGCGGCGGCTGCGAGAATCTTCTCGCGGGAACTTGGTCGGCCGGACATTAGCGCTTCCTCATCTGTCAGGAGCACCTATATATCGGATTGACAATACCGTCCAGACGGTACAGTAACGCCAACCTCGTTATGCAAGAATGAACCATTTGTGCATCGCGGCTGCTGACCCGATGCCGATTCCTTACCGATTGGGGATCCCCTTGATAAAGCGCTTCATCATCGCTCTCGTCCTCCTTGTCCTCGTCGTCGGGGGCATCATTGGCTTCAATATGTTCCGCGACAATGCGATCCAGCAGTTCTTCGCCAACATGCCGGTCGCCGCCGTCACCGTTGCCACTGCCAAGGTTGAACCTGCGCCGTGGAAGCCGGGCATCGAAACCATCGGCACGGTGAGCGCTTCCCAGGGCGTCGACCTGACCGTCGAAGTGAGCGGCGTCATCAAGGACATCCGGTTCGCCGCAAATCAGCACGTCAACAAGGATGACGTGCTAGTTCAGCTCGACGACACCGTCCAGCAGGCCGACCTCGCTGCCGCCAAGACGCAGGCTGCACTCGACAAGCAGTTGTCGGAGCGGGCGGAAGCTCTGCAGCAGCGCGGTGTCGGCTCGGAAGTCGTGCGCGACTCGACGCAGGCCGCAGCCTCCACCTCGGCCTCGCAGGTCGAAAAGCTGCAGGCCGTTCTGGACCAGAAGCAGCTTAAGGCACCGTTCTCCGGCATGATCGGCATTCCGAAAGTGGACAACGGACAGTTCATCTCGCCCGGCAACACCGTCGCCACGCTCCAGAACATCGAGACGATGCGCGCGGACTTCTCCATTCCGGAGCAGCAGCTCGGCCTGCTGAAGATCGGCCAGCCGGTCCGTTTCGGCCTCGCCGAGGACGACATGCCGTTCAGCGGTTCGATCGTCGGCATCGACCCCAAGGTCGATCCGCAGAGCCGCCTGGTCTCGGTTCGCGCCGAGATCGTCAATCCGGAGGGCAAGCTCAGCCCCGGTCAGTTCGTGCGCGTCCGCGTCGTGTTGCCGGAAGAGGAGGGCGTCGTCGCGGTGCCGCAGACCGCGCTGACGAGCAGCCTCTATGGCGACTTCGTCTATGTCGTGCGCCCGGCAGCCAAGGCCGAGCCGGCACCTGCTGCCGGAGCTGCCGTCGCTGCGGAACAGCCCAAGGCCGAGCCGGCGCTCGCCGTCAGCCAAATCTTCGTCAAGGTCGGCCGTCGCGCAGAGGGCCGCGTCGAGATCGTCGAGGGGGTGAAGCTCGGCGACGAGCTGGTGATCGCCGGACAGAACCGGCTGACCAATGGCACCCCGGTCAAGGTCGACAACACCGTGTCGCCCACGCCAGGGGCTGGCGCACAGGCTGCTGCGAAATGAGTTTCTCCGACATTTTCATCCGCCGCCCCGTCCTGTCGACGGTCGTGGCCCTCATGATCCTGCTCGTCGGGTTCCAGGGCATCTTCAACCTCTCGGTGCGCCAGTATCCCGAGGTCGAGGAGACGGTGATCACCATCTCCACCGTCTACCCTGGCGCGAGCGCCGACCTGATCCAGGGCTTCATCACCGCGCCGATCGCTGCGGCCGTGTCGACCACGGAGAACATCGACTACGTCAAGTCGGAAAGCCGCCCGTCGTCGAGCACCGTTACGGTGCAGATGGAACTGGGATCCAACCCCGACACCGCGCTGACCGAGGTCATGTCCAAGGTCCAGCAGGTGCGCGGCCAGCTGCCTGCCGACGCCGAGGACCCGACCATCGTCAAGGGCACGGGCATGCAGTTCGCCATCATGTACCTGGCGATGCAGAACCCGAACATGACGGCGGAGCAGCTGACGGAGTACATCGAGCGCGTCATTCGCCCGCGCATGTCGACCATCGAAGGCGTCGCCGAGGTGCAGATCCTTGGCGCCGCCAAGTATTCGATGCGCGTATGGATCGATCCGGTGAAGCTTGCGGCGCGCGGCATGACCGCCGCCGAGGTGCTCCAGGCCATCAACCGCTCGAACTTCCTGTCGGCGCCCGGCAAGACCAAGAACGAATACGTCGCCTATTCGATCACGATGAAGTCGACGCTGCAGACGCCCGAGACGTTTGCCGAAATGCCGCTCAAGTCGGACAACGGCGATGTCGTCCGGCTGCGGGACGTTGCGCGTGTCGAACTCGGGGCCGAAAACACCGACACCGTCGTCAATTTCAACGGCGAGCCCGGCACTTTCATCGGCATCTTCCCGACGCCGTCGGCCAACCCGCTGAACACTGCGGCGGCGGTGATCGATGAACTGCCGGAGTTAAGCGCAAGCCTGCCCGACGGCATGACCATCACGATGGTCTATGATTCCACCGAGACGATCAGTGCTTCGATCGAGGAGGTGTTCAAGACCATCGCCGAGGCGGTGGCCATCGTCGTCGTCGTCATCCTGCTGTTCCTGGGTTCGTTCCGATCGGTGCTGATGCCCGTCGTGACGATCCCGCTCTCGCTCATCGGCGTCTGCTTCGTGCTGTTGATGATGGGCTACTCGATCAACCTGCTGTCGCTGCTGGCAATGGTGCTGGCCATCGGACTGGTCGTCGACGACGCCATCGTGGTGGTGGAGAACATCCATCGCCACATCGAGGAGGGCATGACGCCGATGCAGGCGGCCTTCAAGGGGATGCGCGAGATCTTCGGGCCGGTCGTCGCCATGACGATCACGCTCGCTGCCGTCTTCGCTCCGCTGGTGTTCACCGGCGGGCTCACCGGCTCGCTGTTCCGCGAGTTCGCGATCACGCTCGCGGGCGCCGTCATCATCTCCGGCTTCGTTGCCGTGACGATCACGCCGATGATGTCGGCGCGCATGCTGAAGGCCGGCAACCACAGCCGCTTCGCGGCGCTTGTCGATCGCACCTTCGAGCGCATCGCCAACCGCTATGAACGGCTGGTGCGGGGCTCTCTGAACTATCGCCCGGTGACGCTTCTCGTCGTCATTGCGCTGGTTTCGGTGACTGGCTTCATGTTCTTCAAGACTTCGAGCGAGTTGGCCCCGGAAGAGGATTCCGGCGCGCTGTTCGCGCTGGTGACGGCGCCGCGCTACGCGACGACCGAATACACCAGCCTGTACACCGACCAGATCCGCGGCCTGACTAAGGACCTGCCAGAACTCAAGACCAGCTTCTCCATCGTCGGCATGGGCGGTGCGACCAATTCGGGCTTCTCCGTCTGGGCGCTGAACGACTGGGCCGACCGCACGCGCTCGCAGAAGGAAATCCAGACCGACATCCAGGGACGCCTGTCCAAGGTCAGTGGCGTCGAGGCACTGGTCTTCGCGCCGCCCTCGCTGCCGGGTGCCGGCGGCGGCCTGCCGATCTCCGTCGTCATCCAGTCGACCGGTGATCCGAGCCAGGTCTACGAAGTGGCCGAGCAGATCAGGGAGAAGGCGCAGGCGTCGGGACGGTTCATCGTCGTCCAGAACTCGCTCGCCTTCGACGCGCCGCAGGTGACGGTCACGATCGACCGCGACCGCGCCGCGGCACTCGACCTGCCGGTCAGCGAGATCGGCATGACTCTCAGCCTGCTGGTCGGCGGTGGATCGATCGCCCAGTTCGACCGCGATTCGAACAGCTACGACATCATCATGCAGGTGCCGGAGCAGTATCGCGCGAACCCGGAGAAGCTCGGCGAGTTCTTCGTCCGCAGTGTCAACGGCCAGATGGTGCCGCTCTCTGCCGTGGTGACGATCAAGACCAATGCGTCGCCGGCGGCGATCGAGCAGTTCAACCAGCTCAACTCGGCGACCATCTCGGCCTTGCCGGTTCCAGGCGTCACCACCGGAGACGGGCTGACGACGATCGAGGACATCGCTCGGCCGCTGCTGCCGGCTGGTTTCTTCATCGACTATGCGGGCCAGTCGCGCCTCGAGGCCGAACAGGGCTCAACGATCCTGATCGCCTTCGCGCTCGCGATCGTCGTGATCTACCTGGTGCTGGCGGCGCAGTTCGAGAGCTTCCGCGACCCGCTCATCATCATGATGTCGGTGCCGCTGTCGATCTTCGGCGCCATCGTGCCGCTGAACCTAGGGCTTGGCACGCTGAACATCTACACCCAGGTGGGACTGATCACGCTGATAGGCCTGATCACCAAGCACGGCATCCTGCTGGTCGAATTCGCCAACCAGCAGCGCGAGGAACATGGCCTGTCGGTGCGCGATGCGATCATCGCGTCCGCCAAGGTCCGCCTCCGCCCGATCCTGATGACGACGGCCGCCATGGCGCTCGGCGTCGTGCCGCTCATCATCGCCTCGGGTGCGGGTGCCGCCGCCCGCTACTCCATGGGCCTGGTGATCTTCGCGGGCGTGCTGGTGGGAACGCTGTTCACGCTGTTCGTGGTGCCGATGTTCTACACCTTGATCGCCCGCAAGGATCTCGCCAAGCACGCCGAGATGCCGGACGAAAAGCAGATGGCCGAACCGGCCCACTGAGGCCGCAAGGAACCGAAACTGCGACAAGAGCCCCGGAGCGATCCGGGGCTTTTGCGTTTCTGCAGGCTCGCGTGCGGTGGCCCGCGCCAGTTACCTGGGCGTCGGCGCGTGCTGGGCCGGCTGGAACAGCTCGACCAGGTTGCCGGAGGGATCGATGAGCAGGATCTGCGATCCCCCCCGGACCGGTGACGATGTCGTTGCGGAACTTGATGCCGGTGCCGCGCAGCCGGCCGACCTCGGCGGGCAGGTCGTCGACGATGAGCTGGATGCGGTTCCAACTCCCGGGTTCGGGCCGCTCGCCATCTGGCATCGGCCTTCCCGCAGAACTCGTCGGGCCACTCAGCAAGAGCCTGAGCGATCCTCGCCTGACGTCCGCGAAGGCTGGGGCAAAGTTGGTGAGAAGTGTGAAGTCCAGATGCTTCGTGTACCATTCCACGGCAGCTTCGACATCGGCCACCATGTAACGGACATTGACGGTTGTCTCTGTCATTTCTGCCTCGCGATACTGACTACGCTGAGCCGCAGGCATGTTGCTCGCGGTATCACTTCTGCGGCCGCCATACTCGACAGTATCACCATGCGGCGGGCGGAAAGATAACGTTTTCATCGAAGGCCGGCGCCCGACCCGGATGCTGCGAAATCGGTCGCTCGCGAAAGTAGCAGCTATTTACGTTGGCCGACTTTGGGAAGAATATCTCCGGGCGGAGGAAGCCCTGGGGATCCTCGTGAATTGCGCCTGAACGGCTTCCGACCGTTGGTTGCAAGGGAGGAAAATCATGAAGCGCATTTTCCCGCTCGCGGCAGGCGCCGCAGCGTTGTTGCTTGGCGTGCCCTGCGCCTACGCGCAGTCCGGCAGCGTCGAAAAAGCCGTCGGCGGCTACAATTTTGGGGAAGCCGCAAAAGAGTCCCCCGATACGAAGAACTTCCATTCGGCCGATGGCCACCTGACCTTCGCCATCGTGACGCATACGGCCGGCAACGGCTTCTTCGACCCGGTCTATGTCGGCGCAACCGTCGCCGGCAACATGATCGGCGCCAAGATACTTTTGCTCGGCTCCGAGTCGCCGGTGGACGATCCGGCCCGTGAGATCGAAATCCTGAACCAGATCGTGCAGGACCCGACCATCGACGGCCTCATCATGACGACGCCACAGGCAGGTGCCTACAACGATATCGTCAAGGCCGCCGAGGCGGCCGGCATCCCGATCGCCACGACCAACTCCTTCGACGGCACGATCCTCAACCGCAGCGCCATCAGCCACACCGGCCAGGACGCCAGCGCAGCCGCCATAGGCGGCGAGGCGCTGGCCAAATGCGTGCTGGAGAGCGGCAAGACGAGCGGTTCGATCGTGCTGCCGTCGTCGACGGCGATGGGCAACATCGAGGTGAACAACCGCGTCACCGCCGCCTTCAACGCCATCGTCAAGACGCTGAAGGATGCCGGTAAGCTCGACGCGTTCAAGGTCGACGCCGGGCCCGAGAATGTCGGCATCGACACCAATCCGAACGATCCCGTCAACGCGCTCGTCTCGCTCTTCGAGTCGCGCGGCGATGTCGTCGGGGCCTTCACCGCAAACAACGTGTTCACCCCGCCGCTGGTCAAGGCCGTGGCCCAGGCGGGCATGACCGGCAAGATCTGCGCCTTTGGTTTCGACCTCGGTCCGGCGCAGCAGGAAGGCATCGCCAACGGCAACCTCACGGGCGCGCTCGGGCAGCAGCCGTTCCTGCAAGGCTTCTGGCCGGTGATGCAACTTTACCTGCAGATCGATCGCGGCATTTCCGCCGCCAATCTCGACACGCGCGCGCAACTGGTGACCAAGGATACGGTCGCAAAGGTCGGCAAGCGCTTCGAAAACTGATTTCGTCGAACCTCTGATCGGGGTGGGAAGGTTCCGGCCCTCCCACCGCCCGTGCCGGAGATTGAGCGGTAGGAACCCATGGCGCCCACCACGACGACATCGCTTGGCCGTGCCCCGTCACAACTCGTCGGCGGCTGGGAGGTCGGCCTGCTGGCCTTCCTTGCCGTGCTCTATCTTGGCGGGGTCCTCGTCAATCCGACCTTCTTCGGGTCGGCGGAGGCCTTTCACGCGCTCCTCCGTGATACCGCTCGCGTGGGGATCATCGCGGTCGGCATGACTTTCGTCATCGTCAACAAGGACCTCGATCTTTCGGTCGGTTCGACCTACGGACTGGTGGCGGTGGTCTTCGCCCGGCTCTTTGCCCCGAGCTTCCTCGACTTCGGCGTCATTACCTCGGTGATCCTTTGCGTCCTGCTCGGCGCGGCCATAGGCCTCGTCAACGGATTGCTGGTCACCGTCCTCAAGGCGCCGGCATTCATCGCAACGTTGACGGTCCTCTTCATCGGCCGTGGTCTCGTACTCGCCCTGACACAGGGCCAGGCGATCTACTATTCCGACAAGGCGAAGGAGCATCCGTTCTTCTTTCACCTGGGTGAAACCAATGTCCTTGGCTTCAACAACCAGATCCTGATTTTCGCAGCGATTGCGATCGGCGGCGCGCTGGTGCTCGCCAAGACCCGCTGGGGCTACGAGACCTTCGCCACCGGTGGCAACGAGCAGGCAGCAGGCTATGCCGGCATTCCGACGCACTGGGTGCGCATCCGGGCCTACCTGATCTCCTCGCTCTGCGCGACGATCGCGGCACTCTTGTCGGCAGCGCAGGACAAGGGGGTGACGCCGCTCTACGGCGTGAGCTGGGAACTGACGGTCATCGCGTCCGTCGTCATCGGCGGCGCCTCGATACTCGGCGGCCGCGGCCGGGTGATCGGTTCGTGCCTCGGCGCGGCGGTCGTCGTCCTGATCGACAAGGTGTTGCGCGAAGGCTGGCCGATCACGCGCACCGTGGTAATCGAAGGAGAGCAGATTTCGGTCAGCGCCAAATACACGCTGCCGGCGGGAGCGGTGTTGGTCTTCCTCGGCCTGCTGCTCGTGGTGGCGGTACTCGTGGAGCCCTATCTGGTTCGCCGCCAAGTGGCGGCCCGGTTCTGGGCTTGGCTGCGTGGCCGACCGCCACCGCCTGCCTACGAGATCGGCGGGGTCGCGCTCGAAGGCGTGCAGACCAGGGGCGCCGTGACCGAAATTTCGCTCTCCGCCACCTGGCTGGGCAAGTTCCTCGCCCGGCGCGATGCGCTGGCGATCATCCTGGCCGCATTGCTGTGGCTGACCGGCCTCGCGCTCAGGCCCGACTACTGGTGGAACCTATCCAACACCTTCGCCATCCTGCTCAACTACACGGAACTGGCCTTGATCACGGTCGGGCTCACCTACGTCATCGCCGCCGGCGACATCGACCTGTCCGTGGGCGCAGTGCTGGCACTTGCGGGAAGCACGGCGGCCTATTTCCTGAAGGTGCTCGGCGCCGACCCGGTCACTGCGATCGCGATGGGACTGCTCGCGGGTATGGCGGCAGGCCTGGTCAACGCCGCCGTCACCGTCGGCTTCAAGCTGCCGGCCTTCATCGCCACTCTCGGCATGTTCTACATCGCCCGCGGCCTCGCGGCCTGGCTCGTCGCTGGCCAGCAACTGACCGGCTGGCCCGAGGGTTACAACCTGCTCGGCCGTAAGGTGAACGACATCCTGCTGCATTTCCATATTTCGCTGCCCGAAGGGATCTTGCGCTCGGTCGCGGAGGTCGTCAGCGTCCAGACCATCTGGATGCTGCTGGTGGCGCTGCTCGCTGGCATCGTGCTCGCCTACACACCGTTCGGGCAGAAGGTCTACGCGACCGGCGGCAACATCCGCGCCGCCGCCTATGCCGGCATCAACACCAACAGGGTGCGCTTCATGGCGTTCATGCTGTCGGCGCTGTGCGCGACCATGGCAGGTCTCATCAACATCGCCTATTTCCGCAGCTTCAATCCCGTCGCCGGCCAGTTCCGCGAACTCGATGCCATCGCAGCCGTCATCATCGGGGGCGGATCGATCTTCGGCGGCTACGGCACGATCATCGGCGCGCTGGCGGGGGCGGCGGTCATCACTCTGATCCGTGCACTCCTGCAGATCAACGTCCAGGGATTTGCCATGCCGCAACACTGGATCAACGTCTTCATCGGCGGCATCCTGATCGCAGCAGTGCTGATCGACATCTGGGTGCGCCAGGCCAACATACTGGGCCGTCTCAGGGCTCGCCTTGCCCGTCGCAAGCCAGTCGTGGAGTTGCCTCATGCCTGATGCCCTTCAAAGGGAACCCATCGTCGAAATGCGGGGCATCGAAAAGGCCTTCGGTGCGGTACAGGCGCTGCGCAACGTCGACATGGTGCTCTATCCGGGCGAGATCCTCGGTCTGGTCGGCGACAACTCCGCCGGCAAGTCGACGCTCATGAAGATCCTGTCGGGTGCCTACCAGCGCGACGCCGGCGAGATCTACGTCGCGGGCAAGCCGGTGCACTTCAAGAGCCCGCATGAGAGCCGCGACGCCGGCATCGAGATGATCTACCAGGACTTCGCGCTCTGCGGGAACATGGATGTCGGCCAGAACATCTTTCTCGGCCGGTGGCCGCTGAAGGGCCTCTTCGTCAACCGGCGGAAAATGTATGCGGAAGCCGACAGCGTGCTGAAGCGGCTCAAGGTCGACGTGAACTCCGTGTACCAGAAGGTCGAGAGCCTTTCCGGCGGCCGCCAGCAGTCAGTGGCGATTGCTCGGGCGATCTCTTTCCAGCCCCGCGTGGTGATCCTCGACGAGCCGACCGCCAATCTTTCCGTGATGGCCACCGAACGACTGCTCGAGACCATGCTTGAGCTGAAGAAGCAGGGCGTAGCGCAGATCATCATCTCGCACCGCCTCGTCGATATCTTTGCGGTGGGTGACCGCGTGATGGTGCTGAAGCGCGGCGAGAACGTCGGCGACCGCTACACCAGCAATACCGACGAGCGCGAGGTCCTGGAGATCATCGTCTCCGGCACGAGAGAACACGCGCTTAGCGCCGATGAGGCGAGGAAGAGCTGATCGGCTGAAGCTTCAACCGGCAGCCTCGAAACCTGTCTCGGGCACCTGACCAATCGTTATCCAATGCGGCCTCTCCATTAGCTCCAACTTGTGCTGGACACACGCCTTTAACTTGACTAACTGACTCATGAAATGTGTCGAGTGACCGTCGGCTCCCGTCCCACGCGGGCCGGGTGCAGTCAAAGGAGTGACCCATGCCCAGCCGCCTCAAGGCTATTTCCGTCTTGGCGTTGACCCTGCCGCTTTTGTTGCCGGTGACGGCGCATGCCGAGAGTTCGTTTCTCGATCATCGCGGAAAGAAGATCACCTTCGAAAGCCCACCGAAGCGCGTGGTCACCGTTGTCCGCTCTGCGCCTATCATCTATCGCGCCGTCGACGAGAAGGCGGACAACATCGTCGGCATGAACAAGGATTCGTTGGACCGGTACTTCACCAAGGGAATCTATGCCGAGTTGCTGCCGGAAATGGCGAAGATCAACGCCAGCGCAGCCCAGGACGGCTTCGTCCCGAATGTCGAGGCGATCCTGGCGCAGAAGCCGGACGCAGTCATCCAGTGGACACATGACGAAAAGCTGATCGAGCCGCTCGAGCGCGTCGGCCTCACCGTTGTGGGGTGGCAGTGCTGCACGGAGCAGGATCGCATCGACTATGTCACGCTGACCGGCTACATGACCGGACGCAACGATCGCGCCCAGGCGATCCTGAAGGCGCAGTCGGACACATTGAAGGAACTCGGCGGCAAGGTCGCCAAGCTCGACAAGTCCGGGCTTCCTACAGTCCTTCACATCGACAAGGTGGCCGACCAGATTCAGGTCATCGCCAACGGTTCGCAGGATCTTTCGCTGAGTGGCGTGACCAATCCGGCGGCGGACGGTAGCGGTGAATGGTGGCGCACCGTCGACTTCGAGCAACTGCTCGTCTGGAACCCCGACATCATCATCATTCCGGCCTATGCCACCGACCTCAGTCCTGAGGATTTCTTCGGCAACCCGGTCCTCGCCAGCCTCAAGGCAGTCAAGGACAAGCGCGTATACAAGCAACCGGTGTTCGCCCGCACGCCCGATGCGCCCGAGATCTACCTGACCTCGGAATGGCTGGCGGCAGTTGCCCATGGCACCGACTTCGCGCCGGACTTTAAGAAGCAGATCCGCGATACCTACAAGCTGATCTACGGAGCCGAACTGACGGACGATCAGGTGAAGGCGATCCTCGAAACCGGAAGCAATGCCCCGGCGAGCAAGTATGTCGAGTTCTTCGGCTGAGGTGCCGGCGACCGGCTGGGCCGGACGGAAACTGGCTTCGGTTTCGGTCCTTCCGGTCCTGATCGGCCTCCTGGTCGCGACCATCCTCTATTCGATCACTATCGGGCGCTACGGCCTGTCGGTCGGCGACGTCGCCTACATCCTGATCGACAACGTCCACCCGCTGACCGCTCCCTATTGGGAGCCGGTGCAGGAAGTCGTCGTCGAGCAGGTCCGCCTGCCACGCATCATGGCGGCAGTCATCGTCGGCTTTGGCCTGTCCGTATCGGGCGCGGCGCTGCAGGGGCTGTTCCGCAATCCGCTGGTGGATCCGGGCATCATCGGCGTTACCTCAGGCGCCGGTTTTGGCGGGACGCTGGCGATCCTCATCGGATTGCAGGGCTATCCGTTGTTGGCGATGGCTTTCCTGTTCGGCCTCGGCAGCGTTTTTCTCGTCAAGTTGCTGTCGACGGTGCGAGCACGCACGAGCATGCTGACGCTGGTTCTGGCGGGCGTGATCATATCGGCCTTCTTTTCGGCGGCGATTTCCATTGCCAAGCTCCTGGCCGACCCCTTCCAGAAGCTGCCCGCCATCACCTACTGGCTCATGGGTAGCATAGCCTCGACCAACTACCTGGACGTCCTGCTGATCGCGGTGGCGGTGGTTCCGTCGACGGTTGCGATCTATCTCCTGCGGTTCCAGATCAACATCATGTCGCTGGGCGAAGAAAAGGCGAGGGCGCTGGGCACGAAGGTCGTGCTGGTGCAATGGATCATCCTGCTCGCCTCGGCGCTCATTTCTGCCGGCGTGGTAGCGACCTCAGGCATCATCGGCTGGGTCGGCCTCGTGATCCCGCACGTCGCGCGCGCGCTGGTCGGGGCGGACCACCAGCGGCTCCTGCCGGTATCGGGCGTCCTCGGCGCGATCTACCTGCTGGTGGTCGACGATCTGGCCCGGACGGCGACCACGTCGGAGATTCCCCTCGGCATCATCACCGCGCTGATCGGCGTTCCCGTCTTCGCGCTAATCCTGCGCCGCCTGCACGCGAAGGGAGGCTGGTCCGGTGATTGAGGCAAGCAACCTCACCATCGAGCGCGGCGGCACGACCATCCTCAGGAACTACAGCCTGCGCCTGGAGCGTGGGCGGATCCTGGCCGTGCTTGGAGCCAACGGCGTCGGCAAGACGACCCTGATCAACACCCTGATCGGCGTCATAAAACCCAAGTCGGGAAAGCTCTCGATCGGCGGCCAGGTAGGTTTCGTTCCCCAGCTCTTCGAGGTGCCGTTTTCCTATTCCGCCCTCGATATCGCGCTGATGGGAAGGGCCCGTCATCTCGGCCTGTTCGGGGCACCCGGCAGGAGGGACTACGAGATCGTTCGTCACTACCTGTGCATGCTGGGCATCGAACGTTTGCAAGCCCAGGCCTTCAATTCGTTGAGCGGCGGCCAGCGCCAGCTGGTGATGATCGCCCAGGCGCTGGCATCGGAATGCGACCTGCTGGTGCTCGACGAGCCCTGCGCGGCGCTCGACTACAAGAACCAGGACAAGGTCCTGGGTCTGCTCGGGCAGTTGCGGGAAATGCACGGCATGACGATCGTCTTTTCCACCCACATGCCGCAGCATGCCGTGGAGGTCGCCACCGACGTCCTGCTGATGACCAGCGGAAGCAGCTATGTCTGCGGACCGACCGAGGAGGCGCTCAGCGCCGAGAACCTGACAGTCCTTTATGACTTGCCTATCGCACGGGCGGATTTCGACGGACTAGCCAAGCACACCTACGCACCCGTTTTCCGTCAGAATGGAGCCCGTTTCGATGGCTGAAGCGCTCAAATCCGGCAAAGGCATCGCCTACATTCACTGGGGCAACAGCTGGCAGCTGCGCAGCTTCCGGGATTTCCGTCACTATATCGACGACCTCATCTATATCCACGACCTGCCTAAGGTCGACCTGTCGTCCTATGCGGCGGTGGTGATGCCGGACGCGATGGACGCGGAAGCACCGCGCCCATATGCCGGGCAGTTGAACGCCTATCTGCAGTGTGGCGGTTTTCTCGTCGTGTGCCTGCAGGGCCATGCCGACTGGCTCGACATCCCTGGTCTCGAATGGACGCCCGGGAACTGCCGCGACTGGTTGTGGTGGACGAAAGGCGAAAGGCTGGAGGTAAGGCTCTCCGAGCCGCATCACCCGATCACCAGAAGCCTGCCGCTGTCGCATATGAGCTGGCACTGGGGCGGCTCCTACAATGTGCCGCAAGGGGCGTGCTCTATCCTCGAGATCGACGACGGCCGCGGCAGCCTGTTTCTCGATTTTCCGTCATTGCCGGGCGGCGGGCGCCTCTTGCTCGCGACGCTGGACCCGCATTCGCACAACGGCCAGCGCTTCATGCCGGCGACGACGCGCTTCCTGCAATCTTTCTACCCCTGGTTGAGCAGCGAGCTTGGTATCGTGCGGCCGCGCAGAAACCGGTTCACCTACCTGCAATGCTCGCATGTCCCGTCCGAGTGGCATCCGGCGTGGATCGAGGAGAGCCTCGGACTGGCCGGCTTCGAACCCCTTTTCGCTCCATCGGATCAGCTCGGCCCCGAACTGCTGGCGAGAACGGACACGCTCTACATCCCGAGCAGCCATGACGAATTCTTCCTCAAGAGCCGGGCAGGGGAGCTCGTCGCATTCCTGGAGCGGGGCGGAAACCTGATCATCTGCGCGGAGCCGTGCCAGCCGTGGTTGCCCTTCATGGCATCGTTCCGTGCCGTTCCGTCGCGGCCGTTCACCAACATCAAGGTTCGCGTCCGCGACGACCGGTTCGGGATCTTCTCCGATCTCGGGGAAGACTTCGACAGCTGGCAGGGCATTTTCGGCCAGTATGCGCGTGGATGGAGCGATCCGCCTGCCGATGCGATCTGGTTGACCGATGTCGGATCCGAACGCGATCCGAAACCGGCGGACTGGATCTGGCAATATCCCACCTCGAGCGGTCGAGGCGGATACGTCTTCATGCACAACGGCGACAACATGACCCGCTATCCGGACCATGGCCCGAAGAAGGAAGCGCTAGTCGCTAACATTGCTGTCGCGCTCCGGAAGCTGTCGATGGGCGAGCTTTTGTTCTAACGAGGGTTGGCCTGACGGTAGAGCCAGGCCCAGACGCACTTCATTTCCCAGTCTCGGCTCAAGCCAGCGCATTTACCTCGTGGCTGCAACTCGCGGCGAAAATTATGCCGCGATAGTCTTTATCAATACCATTACTGTATTGAGTAGCTCGCGGGATGTTCCAGCGTCTCACGATGCTGCAAAACGACGTTCTTCGATCTGCTTTGGCTGGTGTTGAGGTTGCCGCATGACCGGAAGAATCTACACGATGATCTCTCCGATGCTGCTTCCGATCATCAATCAGGACATCATCGACGAAAATGGCCGCCCTATAAAAGACTGGTCCAGCCGCGTCCGCGTGGTCGAGGGCACGTTCGACGGTGGCATGGGTTTTCAGGGGCAGGGGCGCCCTTTCGGACATGGCATTCGCGTCGACCCGACGACGCTTCCGAACCGGATACGCTTCGCGGTCAAGCAGCGGGTCAGGGACCTGCCCGATGTCCTCTACCAGGCCCCCCAATATCTGGCGACGGCAGCGTTCCGCGATGTGGTCGAGGCGCTGGAGCCGGGCGTGCACCAGATCCATCCCCTGACAATGACCTGGAGGGATGGCAGCCCTGCGCCCGACCGCTGGATCGTCCTTCCCACCCAGCGCCTCGATACGGCCGACCGCCAGCGCACGACTTGGGTCTTCGCCTCCAACCCGGTGCGTGGCTGGAGTTGGTGGGACGACCCAAGCCGCAATGACAAGTCGATTCCCAAGGCGCGCTTCGTCATCGATTCAGCCAAGGTGGCGGGCAGGCACCTCTGGGTGGACAAGTTCTTTCTTGTCCCGGTGCACTTCGTTTCGGACGAGTTTCGCCGAGCCTGTGCCGGCGTCAGGGGACTGAAGTTCACTCCCATCGAGGAGTTCGACTGGCTGGGCGTGTCGTAGTCCTGGCAAGGTCCCGCGGCCCGGTTCGCCTTGGCGTCGATGCAAGCTACTGCAGGCTTCTCATGGCCTGGCCGTCCGCTTCCATCTTCTGCGCCTGAATGACGACCTCCAGCCGGTTCCTCGCGTGCAGCTTCTGCATGAGAATTGTCATGTAGTGCTTCACCGTCTTCTCGCTGATCGAGAGAACCGCGGCGATCTCCTTGTTGGTGCGGCCCTTGAGCAGCAGCCGGACGATCTGGTCCTCGCGAACGCTCAGCCTGATCGCTTGTGCCGCCAGTTTGCGCACCGACGCATTGCGCAGCGCGACGATCACCTTCGTCGCGAAGCCCTGCGTGACGTAGGTCTCGCCGCCATGGACCGCCTTCAGCCCCTGCACCAGTTCCTCGACGCTGCTGCCTTTGAGGATGTAGCCGCTGGCTCCCGCGTCGAGTGCCATGACGGCGTGTTCGATGCCCGACGAGGCGGTGAAGGCCACGACCCTGGTACTTCCATAGTTGGCCGTGATCTGCGCGATGGCATCGAAGGCGTTACCCGGAATGTTCAGGTCGATGACCAGAATGTCGGGCGCCTTCTGTATCGTGAGCTGAAGGGCGTCGGCGGAACTTGTCCCTTTTCCGACCACTTCGAACTCAGATGTGCCCGCAAACAGACTCGCGAGGCCTGACAACAGAACCGGATGATCATCCACAAATGCGACCGAGATCGGCCTCATGCAATTCGCCCCCAAATTCCCCCGCGTTGCTTTCGCGCGTGGTCTCCCTCTGCAACATAGTAGACTGGGATTCCGTTTTTTTGGAATTCTCTCTATTAGGCGGGGCTAAATTGGCCGGATATACGCCAAAGAGATTAGTGCAGGCCATGTTCGGGGCCAGTGACGGCCCGCTTGCTGCTGTTCCGTAGACGCGCCAAGGCCAGACCTCTTTCCCCGCAGCCCACTGCAACTGCACCAAGGTGCTCGCGCCCGATTGGACAAAAGTCTGACAATTGGCCCCGAACGAAGGTCCGAAGCTCGACCCGGCCGAGGTCGCAACACTCGACTGGACCTTGCTCCCTAACTGCTGGCATCGCCTTCATCCACACTGCACGGGTGTGCAAAATCGCGGCTCGCCATGCCCGGCATGGTCGGTCTTTCCCGGGTCTCGGATGCGTCCAGGCCAGCGAAGGAGAGCTGCGGAGAGACGTGAACAATAGTCTGGGGACGATCGGCACAGAGGTGCCTGAAGGAGGGCAACGTGGTTCAGTACATCAAGAGCGATCTCGAGTTCATCCTTGCGCAGATCAAGATTGCGGAAGACCACGCGCTCTATGAGCAGACGGGAGGCGCCCAGGGCAAACCGCTGTTCGGGCCGAACGGATCGGTGCCGGCGTACAACGTCAGCTGGGGTCTCAGGACCGTCGACGGCACCTACAACAACCTGCTGCATCCCGAATGGGGTGCTGCCGACAATGAGTTTCCGGAGCCGCTCGGCACCCAGTTCCGCACCATCATGGTCGACCCCGACGGCCCCGACAATCCGGCTCCGCTCGTGCCCGTCACGTACACGCCCGGCGCAGACAACGACGGTCCCAACTCCAACCAGGCCGCGCCCGGCGATGTCTTCGATCCGACAGTCAGGACGATCTCCAACCTGCTGGTCGACCAGACCCTCGGCAATCCGTCCGCAATTCTGACCGCGCTCCAACGTGCCGGCATCGTCGCGCCCGAAAACCAGATGGCGGTGACGGAAGAGATTTCTTTGGCCTACGAACCGCTGAAGCCGCTGTTCAACGCGCTGGCCGCCGCCGAGCGCGCCAATGCCGCGGCGCAGGCCGCGGCCTCCGCCAGCCCGAACAACGTGGCGCTCCAGGAGGCCGCGGCGGTCACTGCCGCGGCCGTGGTGACCGCGCAAGCCAATCTCGATGCCGAGAGCGGTCCCTTGACGACGCTGCTCGACACCTACGGGGTGGAACTCGACGGGGCGAACGTCGTCATTACCAACACCGCGCCGGACGAAGGCCTGTCGGCACCGTTCAATTCGTGGTTCACGCTGTTCGGCCAGTTCTTCGACCACGGGCTCGATCTCGTCGCCAAGGGCGGCAACGGCACCGTCTTCATCCCGCTGATGCCGGACGATCCGCTTTATGTCGATGGTGGCGACACCAACTTCATGGTCCTGACGCGAGCCACGCTGGCGGGGCCGGGCGCCGACGGGATCCTCGGCGACAATCCCGCGACCCCGAATGTGAACGAGGGGGCCGACGATACCAATCGCCCGGTCAACAACACCACGTCCTTCGTCGACCAGAACCAGACCTACACCTCGCATCCCTCGCACCAGGTCTTCCTCCGTCAATACGTCCTTTCAGTCGACAGCAATGGCGACGGCGTCATGGACTCCCATCCGGTGGCGACCGGAAAGCTGATCGAGGGTGCTGATGGCGGCATGGCGACCTGGGGCGACGTCAAGGCCCAGGCGAGGAACATCCTCGGTATTGACCTGACCGATTACCACGTCGGCAACCTGCCCCTGCTCGCGACCGACCCCTACGGCAACTTCATCCCGAACCCGACCACCGGCTTCCCGCAGGTCGTCATGGCCGGAACGCCGCCCACCCTGGCCTCCGGCACGCCTGCCGCGCCGTTGAACCTGGTCACGATCACGCCGGATGGTGACGATGAGGACCTGGCGCCCGACTTCACCCATCTTGCGGTTCGCACCGGCCACGCCTTCCTCGCCGACATCGCGCACAATGCGGTTCCGGAAGGCAAGATCGACGACGGCGACACCGAAATCGGGCTCGCCAATCCCGGCAACGGCGACAACGAATACGACGACGAACTTCTCGACGCGCACTTCATCGCCGGTGACGGCCGCGCCAACGAGAATATCGGCCTGACGGCCGTACACCACGTCTTCCATTCCGAGCACAACCGCCTCGTCCAGCACACCAAGGAGGTGACGCTGGCGAGCAAGGACCTGGCCTTCATCAACGAATGGCTGGTCGTTGACCTGACGCAGGCGCAGGTCGATGCCATCCCGACTGATCCGGCAGCACTTGCGGCTTATGCGAACACGCTGGTCTGGGACGGCGAAAGGCTGTTCCAGGCGGCCAAGTTCGGAACCGAGATGCAGTACCAGCATCTGGTCTTCGAGGAGTTCGCCCGCAAGATCCAGCCCAACATCAACGTCTTCCTCGTCCCCGACGGCTATGACGTGACGATCGATGCCTCGATCGTCGCCGAGTTCGCGCATGTGGTCTACCGCTTCGGCCACTCCATGCTGACCGAGTCGATCGACCGCTTCGATCCGACGTTCAACGAGAACCATATCGGCCTGATCGAGGGCTTCCTCAATCCGCTCCAGTTCCGCAACAACGGCACCAACGCGGCCGTCGATGACGACATCGCGGCAGGGGCCATCGTGCGCGGCATGACGCGCCAGGCAGGCAACGAGATCGACGAATTCGTCACCAGCGCCCTGCGCAACAACCTGCTGGGCCTGCCCCTCGACCTCGCCACAATCAACCTGGCCCGCGGCCGCGACACGGGCGTGCCCTCGCTCAACGCCGCGCGCAGCCAGTTCTACGAGGCGACGAACCACGATGTCCTGCTCAAGCCTTATGAAAGCTGGGTCGATTTCGCCGGCCATCTGAAGCATGAAGCCTCGATCATCAACTTCATCGCCGCCTACGGTACCCATGCCCTGATCACCGGGCAGGATACGATCGAGGGCAAGCGCGATGCGGCGATGACGCTGATCTTCAACCAATCCTTCGGCGGTCTGGCAGTTCAGGCCGACGCTACCGACTTCCTGAATGCCACGGGCACATATGCCGGCGGCTCGCTGGGCGGCCTCAACAATGTCGATCTCTGGATCGGCGGCCTGGCCGAAGCCATCATGCCGTTCGGCGGCATGCTGGGCTCGACCTTCAACTTCGTCTTCGAAATGCAGATGGAAAAGCTGCAGAACGGCGACCGCTTCTACTACCTGCAGCGGCTCGACGGCCTGCACCTGTTCGGCGAAATGGAGAACAACTCCTTCGCCGCGATGATCATGCGCAACACCGATGCGAAGCACCTGCCGTCGGACGTGTTCTCGACCCCCGGCCTCATCCTCGAGGTCGACCAGACCAAGCAGTTCAACGATCTCGACGGTGACGGAACGCTCGAGAGCATTGATCCGACCGGCAGCGGCATCCTCACGCCACTGGTCATCCGCAACGACCCGTCCACGGTCGGAACCGACACCCACTATCTCCGCTACACCGGCGGCGACCATGTGATCCTGGGCGGCACCGACGCCAACAACACGCTGATCGCCGGCATCGGCGACGACACGCTGTTCGGCGACGGCGGCAATGACAGGCTCGAAGGCGGCTTCGGCAACGACATCATCAACGGCGGTGCGGGCGACGACATCATCGTCGACAGCGGCGGCGACGACAACATAAAGGGCGAGGACGGCAACGACGTGGTCCATGCCGGCCCGGGCCTCGACCTCGTCATGGGTGGCAGGGGCCAGGACTTCATCTTCCTCGGCACCGACATGGGCTCGGAAGTGTTCGCCGGAGAAGGCAACGACTTCATCTACGGCAACAAGAACGCCGAGCGCATCCTCGGCAATGAGGGCAACGACTGGATCGAAACGGGCACGTTCGACGGCGCGCCTGGCGACAATTTCGACGAAATCTTCGCCCGTGACGGCATCGACGGGCACGACGTCTTCCTAGGTGACGGCGGCTTCGACGAGTTCATCGCCGAAGGCGGCGACGACATCATGGTAGGCAGCCCCGGCCGCGGCAAGATGGCCGGCATGTCCGGCTGGGACTGGGCGACCTACAAGGACAACACCTTCGGGGTCGACGCCGACCTTACCCGCGGCATCGTGTTCGACGAGAACCCGACCCCGCCGCAGAACGGCACACTCGATGCCTATGAGGCGGTCGAGGGCCTGTCGGGCACGCGCTTCAACGACATCCTCACCGGTTCGGACGTGCTTGCGGAGGAGCGCGCACCGTTCGCTCCCGGCGGTGCCGGCGCAGAGGGTTATCGTGGCAGCCGGCTGACCAAGGCAGGCGTGGAACTGATCTCTGGGCTTCAGCAGGTGCTGGGGCTGACAAACGCCCAGATGGCCGCGCTCGCCGCCACCTCGGTAGTCTACGATGCTGGCGAAATCATCCTCGGCGGCGACGGCAGCGACACGATCATGGGCCGTGCCGGCGACGACATCATCGACGGTGACAAGTGGCTCGACGTACAGATCGGCGTGTTCGCACCGGGCGACACCAATCATACCGGCACGCCGATCGCACTGCACAACTCGATGACGACGCTCGCCAACAGCATGTTCAGCGGCGCGATCAACCCGGGGCAACTCGCGATCGTGCGCTCGATCAAGACCGACACGACCGCCGGCGACATCGACGTTGCCAACTACCAGGGGCAGCGGACGGACTATGCGTTCTCGGCCACGGCTGACGGGCAAGTGATAGTGACCGACACGACCGAGCTCAACCTCGATGGGTCGGACAAGCTGCGCAACATCGAGCAGGTGAAGTTCGCGAATGGCAATGCGCTCAACATTATCGTCGGCACACCCGAGAACGATACGCTCAATGGCACTGCCAATGACGACTTGATGCTCGGCCTTGCCGGTTCGGATATTCTCAACGGCGGAGCGGGGAACGATATCCTGGTGGGCGGTCCTGGCGGTGTCAGCGGGACGTATGCGGACAATTTCGACAGCGCGTCCCATACGAATTCGAACGGTTCTCTCGCATGGACCGACGATTGGGACGAAGCCAATGACAGTGGCGCGGTCACCACAGGTCAGATCCGCATCGACGCCGGCGCTGGCGGCGCCAACCCTGGCACCAATGCCCTTGAGTTCGTTGGTGGAAACGGCAACGACTTCAATGGAGCACTCATAGAACGCACCCTGGACGTTGCAGGTGCGACTTCAGCCACGTTGACTTATACGATCGGTACGCGTGCTCTAACCAATGACACCATAACGGTGTTCTTCTCCCGCAATGGCACGACATTCGTGCAGGTTGATCAAATTACCAGCGCCACCCCCTTGGGCGTGCGCACCATCGACCTCACCCAATTTGGCACCGGCCCCTTTGAAAACGACGCTGTTCTGCGCTTCGATGCGTCCAGCTTGGAAACTGGCGACATCGTCAGCATCACGGCGCTCTCGGTCGCATTCTCGAGCCCGGCAGGCGGTGTCGACACGCTCAACGGCGGACTTGGCGACGACACCTATTCGTTCACGCTGGGCGACGGAAACGACGTCATCAACGAGGGCGTGAGCGCAACCAGCGGCGGTTCGGCGGACCTTATCTCGATCCTGGCGCCGACCACCGGAACCGACCCGCTTACCGATCTCCCGATCAGGACACTGACTGCGCTCAAGGCCAGCGACAGCAACACCGGCACGCAGCAGGGCGACCTGGTGATCAACTATACCATGGCCGGCGGGACGGCTCAGACTGTCACCGTAGCCGGACATTTCAACGGCATCGATCCTCAGCCCGGCCCCCAGCAGATCGGCGTCGAGCGCATCAACTTCAACGGGGCCAACTACGCCGGCTACCTTCTCGGCACCGACGACTACCTGATCAGCAGGCTCGATCCGGCCAACCGCGACGGCGGCGGCGTCAATCTGTCGACGTCAACGACCAATAACTTCATCGTCGGAGAAAACGGCGTCAGTGACGTGATCACCGGCGGCCTCGGCAATGACCTGATCTTCGGCGGCACCGGCAACAACAACCTGGTCGGTGGGCTCGGTGACGATCTCCTGGTCGGCGGAACCGGAAGTGACAACCTTGACGCTCGGACAAATGGTGACCCCGATAATCTCGACCTGGCAGGAGCATTTGGCGCCGACACCATGGTCGGTGGAGGTGGCAACGACATCTACGGTGTCGATGATCTGCTTGACGTCGTGGTGGAAGCCGCAGGCGAGGGAACTGACACCGTCCAAACGTTCATGGCAGCGCTCTCCCTCGAGAACATGGCGAATGTCGAGAACCTCTCATACGAAGGTGGTGACGCCGATCAGTTCGTCGGCACAGGTAATGCCCTTGCCAACGAAATCACGGGTGGCGATCTCAACGATACGCTCAGCGGCCTCGGCGGCAACGACACGCTGGAAGGTGGGCTTGGCGCGGACTCGCTTTCCGGTGGTGACGGTAACGACGAGTTGCTTGGCGGCGATGACAACGACACGCTCAACGGCGGCATTGGTGCTGACCAGCTCGATGGTGGTGCCGGCGCAGACTCGATGACAGGAGGCGACGGCAGCGACGTCTATGAGGTCGACGATGCAGGCGACGTGGTTGTCGAGACAAATGCCGACGTTACCACGGGTGGAACCGATCGTGTCGACTCCTCGGTCAGCTTTACCCTCGGAGCGAATGTCGAGAACCTTACGCTGACGGGTGGGGATGCTATCAACGGCACGGGCAATGTGCTCGCCAACACGATCGCCGGCAATGATGGTGCCAACCAGTTGTTCGGCGCCGGAGGCAACGATACGCTGAGCGGCGATGACGGCGCCGATCTGATCGATGGCGGCGATGGCGATGACATCTTCAATGGCGCCGCCAACGACGAGAACGATGTCTATATCGGAGGCTCAGGCAACGACACGTTCAATATCAACGTCAATGGCGCCAACGACACGCTCGTCTACAACGCGGTCAATTTTGGGAACGATGTAGTCACCGGCTTTGACTCGGTTGGCGGCACTGCAGCAACCCAAGACCTGATTGATCTCCGGGCACTTGGGATTACCGCGGCAAACTTCGCGTCGCGGGTGACGATCGAGGACATCGAAGACGGTACAACCGACGATACGCTGATCACCGTACGCGCCGACATCAGCGCCGGCGGTGCGGTCATCGGAACCATACGCCTCGAGGAACTCGAGGCGACAGGGGTGAACGGTGTTACCTCCGCCGATTTCATCCTGGCGTCTCCAGCACCGGCTGGGTTCGGAACAGCTACCGCGGGCGCCGACACCATCACCGGCAATGGCGCTGCGAACCTGATCAATGGCCTTGGCGGGAATGACACGCTGAGCGGCGCAGGTGGTGATGACGTCATCAATGGCAATGAGGGCGCCGACGTCCTCAACGGCGGTGACGGCAACGACACACTGAGCGGCGGCACTGGCGCAGCTAGTGGAACCTTTGTCGACAACTTTGGAGCCCAGAATTTCGGAAACAGCAACGGCACGCTGGCCTTTGCCGGGAACTGGACCGAAGGCAATGGTGAGGGCGGCGGCCCGAACGGCGGCGACATCGTCATCAATCTAACGGGTGGTAGCCGCCTCCAGTTCAACGGCGGCATCGACGGCGGCGAGACTATCCAGCGCGCGCTCAATCTTGCCGGCGCCGCGACAGCGATACTCACCTTCAACTATGAAGATGTGGGACTGGGAGCCGGACAGAGCGTCAGCATCGAAGCGCTCAACGTCAACACAGGTATCTGGGAGGTACTCACGACTGGCACCCAGGGCGGCGTTCTCGGTCCCACGGGTCCAGCAACCGGTGCCTTTACCGCAAACCTGAATGCCAATCAGATCGGAGCGAATTCAGCGATCCGTCTGCGGGCCTCGGGAGATTGGGACGCTGCCGACAGCTTCTTCATCGACGCCTTCACTATCACCGCCACGGGATCGCTCGGTATCGACACCACCAACGGCGAGGCAGGCGACGACACGATCATCTGGAACGCCAATGCGGAGGGCAACGCAACCGACGGTCGTGACGTCGTCAATGGCGGAACGGAAGGCGCGGCTGGCGACACCTTTGTGGTCAATGGAAACGCGTCCAGCGAGACCTTCCGCATTTACAGCCGGGCCGCCTTCCTCGCGGCCAACCCCGCGGCCGCATTGGCCGCTGCAACCGAGATCGTTGTCACCCGCAACGGTACCAACGCGACTGCCATCATCGCCGAATTGAGCGAGATCGAGGAGATCCGCATCAACGGGATCGATCCGGCCGGCAATGGAGCTGCGGGCGGCGACAATATCGAGATCATCGGCGACTTCTCCAACACGAGCCTGCGCCCGAACACGATCACGATAGACGGCGATGCCGGTGACGACACGGTCGACATATCGGCGCTGACCTCGGCACACCGCATCGTGTTCAGGTCGAACGGCGGCAACGACACGATCATCGGCACGCTCAGGCCGGAGGACGTGATCGAGCTTCCCGACGGTGCGTCGATGGACGACTACACCTCGACCACCGACGAGGACGGCGTCACCAAGCTCTCCAACGGCACGCACTCGATCACCTACAAGGCTTCCGGCAGCGGACCGCAGGTTGGCGGCGGCGATGACGATGACGATGACGACGACAACGAACAGCCGCCGGTGGACGACGATGACGATGACGACGGCGACCATGACGATCATGGCAAGGACGGCATCGGAGGCGACGGCGCGGACGTGCTGCGCGGCGATGGAGCCAGCAACTTCCTGTCGGGGCTTGGCGGCCGCGACATGATGTTCGGCGGCGACGGCGCCGACGACATGTTGGGCGGCAGCGGTGCCGACATGCTCTACGGCGATGGCGGGAAGGACCGCATCTTCGGCCAGGACGGCGATGACCTGATCGATGCCGGTTCCGGCGACGACCACGCACAGGGTGGTGCCGGCAACGATCTCTTCCTGGCATCCAAGGATGACGGCGACGACACCTACTGGGGTGATGAACTGGCAGGCGGCTGCGGCTCGGGCGGCAGCGACACGCTCGACATGGCTGCCATCACCGCCAACATCACGGTCGATCTCGGCACCGGCTTCCAGGGGCGCGGCAGTGCCTCCTCGAGCCAAAGCGGGACCGACACCCTGTGGGGCATCGAGAACGTGGTCACTGGTTCCGGCGACGACGTGATCACGGCCTCCAAGGCGGTCAACGTCATGGATGGGGGCGCGGGCGAGGATACGTTCAAGTTCCTCTCAACCGCTGATGCCGATGGCGACACCATCGTCGGCTTCCAGCCTGGCGACAAGATCGACCTATCGGCCATCAACGCCGGCTCGACCAACGGAAGCTTCACGCTGGTGAATGGCTCCGACATCAGCGCCCTGGGTTCCCTGCGGGTCACGCATGAGACCGAGGACGGCCAAGACTACACCATCGTGGAGGGCAACACGGCTGGCGGCAGCGCGCCGGACTTCAAGCTCACCGTGAAGGGGCACCATGCCCTGACGAACGATGACTTCAACTTGTGAACAATGGGGGGAGGTTGGCCGGAAGATCGGCCAGCCTCCCCCGATCTTATGAGGTGAGCCAGGGACCAGGAAGGCGGGGGAGAGCTTTTCCATGACGACCGCAAGCAAAGCAAAAAACAAGGCAGGAACGGCGGCCGAACAGCTGACCAGGGGATTTCGAGGGGTGCTGGTCTTCCTGTTCGGCCTTTCCGGTGTCATCAACATCCTTGCGCTGACCAGCGCGTTCTACATGCTGCAAATCTACGACCGGGCCTTGACCTCCGGTTCCATCCCGACCTTGCTCGCCCTTTCGGTCTTGGCGATCGGGCTCTATCTCTTCCAGGGCCTGTTCGACGTCATTCGCTCGCAGATCCTGGTCAGGCTCGGGGCCCGGCTCGACCGCCGGGTCGCACCGGTCGCGCATCAGGTGGCGATCGACATGCCGCGTTTCGGCTTCTCCACTGCCGAGGCACTGGAGCGCGGGCGCGACGTCGACACGGTACGCGGATTTCTGGGCAGCCAGGGGCCGATCGCGCTGTTCGACCTGCCCTGGATGCCTGTCTATCTGGTGTTCGTCTACCTGCTGCATCCCTGGCTCGGCGGATTGACGCTTGCCGGCGCGCTTGTGCTCACGTCACTTGCGATTGCCACCGAGCTGATGACGCGGCGGCTTGCCCAATCGACCCACCGGGCGATCATCGAGCGCAACACGGTTGCCGATTCCAACGCCCGCAACGCCGAAGTCCTCAAGGCCATGGGCCTGACCGGCCGTGCGGTGGCGCGCTTCAACGAGAAGAACGCTAGGCATCTCTCCCTGCAGACGCGTGCCAACGACATCACCGGCACCTTCGGCGCCTTCTCGCGCGTGCTGCGGATGCTGCTGCAGTCGGCGCTCCTCGGCCTTGGTGCCTACCTGACCATCATCGGGGAGCTCTCTGCCGGCGCTATCATCGCCTGCTCGGTCGCCGCGACGAGGGCCTTGGCCCCGGTCGACCTCGCCATCGGCAACTGGAAGAACGTGGTTTCGGCCCGCAGCGCCTGGCGGCGGCTCAAGGAGACCGTGGTGGCGCTCAGCAATGCCGTCGAGCCGATGCAGATGCCCGGTCCGAAGGGCTCGCTGAAGGTGGAGAAGATCACCGTCGCCGCCCCGGGCTCCGGCCGCGTGCTCATCTCGGAGGTCGAGTTTGAGCTCGAGGCAGGCTCAGCGCTGGGCATCATCGGCCCCTCCGGAGGTGGCAAGACCACTTTGGTGCGCGCCCTGACCGGCATCTGGCCGACGCTGCGCGGCTCGGTGCGCCTGGACGATGTGGAGCTCTCCCATTGGCGCGAGGACGCGCTTTGCCGCCACATGGGGTACCTGCCGCAGGATGTCGCGCTGATGGATGCGACCATCGCTGAGAACATCGCCCGTTTCGAACCCGACCCCGATCCGCGCGCAGTCCTGGCTGCAGCCCAGGCTGCCGGCGTGCATGAGATGATCGCGCGCATGCCGGAGGGCTACCAGACCCCGCTGGGTGCGCAGGGCATGGCGCTGTCGGCCGGCCAGCGCCAGCGTATCGGCCTGGCGCGGGCGCTCTACAGGGATCCGTTCCTGGTCGTCATGGACGAGCCCAACTCCAATCTCGACGCCGAGGGCGAAATGGCACTGTCCGCCGCCATCAAGGGCATCGCGGAGCGCGGCGGCATCGCCATCGTGGTGGCGCATCGCCCGAGCGCCCTAAGCGCCGTCGACCAGGTGGCCGTGGTCCAGAACGGGCGCATCACGGCATTCGGTCCGAAGAGCAAGATCCTCGGACCGCAGGGACGTCCTGTCGAGGCAACCCCGGCACCGGCCAATCGGCCTGAGCCACGGGTAACTGCGAGGGTATCGGCATGATCATCGAGGTCCAGTCGACGCGGAACGAGGCGAAGGACGCGGCTGCCAATCCCTATGGCTTCACCGAGGAGAAGCCCTCCCGGAAGCCGCTGGTGTTCGGAGGGCTGCTCGCCGGCTTCGCCCTCTACCTGAAGTCGGTCTTTCCGGGTTGGGGCGAGACCTCTGGCGAGGCTGGATTTCAGCCAGAGGCAGAGGCTGAAAAGCCAGAACCGAAGGTCGCCCAGATGTCCGCGGCCAAAGCTCTGCCAGCCTCGCGCGATTTGCCCGCCGGAGATGCGGGCGAGACAACGACTTATGGACCATTCGGATCCGGTGGTCGGCTTGTTGAATTGCGGCAGACGGCTAGCTTCTTGTCTGTTGAACCAAGCGACATGGTGCTGGTTGAACTCGACACGCCGGTGATCGAATTCGGCGAAAGGCAGGAGCCCAAGTTCCAGTCCGCCAATGACAACGTCTCGTCGACGCAAGGCGGCGGAGGAGATGGCGCAACCGACGATCTGGTCGACGAGGACGACGAAGACAATCTCCCTGACGATTTGCCCGATCTTGATGACGGAGACGATGACCCGGACCCGGATGGTGAGGACGAAGACGACGAAGATGACGATGACGACGAGGAGGTCGCGAACCGGGCGCCGCGTATAACCGGCCCGGTATACCTCAACGAGGTTTTTGGCTGCCTGGCAGCCGTCATCGGTCTCGGCGAACTCCTGCGCGGCGCGACCGACCCCGATGGCGACGCGCTTTCCATCACCAATCTGACGGTTTCCTCCGGCACTGTAGTCGAGGTCGCCGGCGGCTGGTCTTTCGTCGCGGCGTTGCTCGGCCCGGTGACGGTCACCTACGAGATCACCGATGGTGCACTCTCGGTCGTGCAGAGGGCCTACTTCGACGTCGTGAAAAGCCCGCCCGTCCTCGGTAGCCCGGGGGACGACAATCTCGTCGGCACCGAATGCTCGGACGACATCGCCGGCGGCTGCGGAGACGACAACATCGACGGCCGAGGCGGCAACGACACCATCGTGGGTGGCGCGGGCGACGACCACATCGTCGCCGGCAGCGGCGACGACATCGTACGCGCTGCCGAGGGCAACGACATCGTCATCGGCGGCGTCGGAAAGGACTGGATCTCCGGAGGCCACGGCGATGACCGTCTGTTTGGCGGAGACGACGACGACGTCATGTTCGGCGACCAGGGCAACGATACGCTCGACGGCGAGGCGGGGGACGACCTTCTGTTCGGCGGTGCCGGAAACGACCTCATGAAAGGTGGGACGGGCGCGGACAAAATGTTTGGCGAGGAAGGCGCTGACCGGCTCGAAGGCGGCTCCGACAATGACCTGATGTCCGGCGGCGAAGACAGCGACGTGGTGCTCGCCCAAGAGGGAGACGACAGGGTCATCGGCGATGCGGATCGGGCCACCGACAGCTATGACGGTGGCGAGGGCAGTGATCTGCTCGACTATTCGGCCGCAAGAAGCGCGATCTCGGTCGACCTTTCGGAGGGAGAGGCCAGCGGCGGCGAGATCGGCACGGACTCCATCGCCGGCTTCGAAGCCGTGGTCACTGGTTCCGGTGATGACAGCGTGAAAGGCAGCGATGCCGCGGAAGAAATCGCCACCGGCGACGGGGACGACTGCATCGAGGATGGCGCCGGCCGCGACGCGATCGAGGCAGGCGCCGGAGATGACATCGTCAAGGCAGCCCTCGATGCGGTTGCCGACAGCTATCGTGGTGCCGAGGGGCAAGACACGCTCGACTACTCAGCGTCTCTCGCCGGCGTTTACATCGATCTCGAGGAAGGGACCGCCACTGGCCTGGAGATCGGCACCGACCGGGTGTCGGGCTTTGAAGCGGTCGTCGGCGGCGCGGGCAGCGACACCTTCGTCGTGGTTTCCCATTCGCCCGTCTCGCTCACCGGCGGAGCGGGAGACGACGTCTTCGAGTTCGAAGCGGCGTCAGGCCCCGGGTCCGGCGCACAGATTGTCCACGACATCCTCGACTTCATGGTCGGCGACCGGATCAAGGTCTCGAAATACGAGATCTTCGAGCAGGTCATGGACACGCTGGAAGACCGCTTCGAGGACATCTACGGCGAGGAACTGGACAAGGACGAACTGCCGATCCGTATCCGCCACGAGCAGACGGACAATGTTCGGCAGACCTTTATCGACGTCGACCTGGACAATGACGACGTCCACGAAATGACGATCAACATTTCCGGCAACCATGTGCTGCTGGTCGTCGACAACGGCCAGAACAACCAGGCTTGATGCAAGGGGGAGGGGCGCAAGATGCGAAAGGCAAACAACAGAACAGCCGATGATGCCATGTTCGAAGGCGATGACGGCGGCGGCTTCCGCCTGGGCGGACGCGTCGTTGCCGGTTTTGCCCTTGGCTTCCTCTTGATTGCGGGTGCAGGCGGCTGGGCGGCGACTGCTCAGCTTTCCGGAGCCGTGATCGCCACCGGCACCGTCAATGTCGACCAGAACCTCAAGGCGGTTCAGCATCGCGACGGCGGCATCATCAGCGAGATTGCCGTCGAGGAGGGAGATTTCGTCAATGCGGGCGATGTCCTGATCCGGCTCGACGATGCCCAGACACGGGCCGAACTGGCCATCGTCCGTGCCCAGCTCTTCGAAACGTCGGTCCGGCGGGCACGGCTCGTTGCGGAGCGCGATGGCGTCGAAGAGCTTCAGGTCTACGGCCTGACCGATGCCACCACGGAAGAACTTCAGTCACTGTTGCTCGGCGAGGCGAGGCTTCTGAAGGGCAATTTGCGTGACAGGAATTCGCAAAAGGAACAGCTGAAGCTTGGCATCGAGCAACTGGGCGAGGAGATCCGTGGACTCGAGGCCCAACGCGCCGCGAAGATCGACGAGATCGAGCTGGTCAAGGCCGAGCACGCGAAGATGAAGGGGCTGGTGGACAAGCGCTTGATCGAAGGTTCCAGAACCCACACCTCCGAACGCGACATGGCACGTATGGAAGGCGAAAAATCCTCGGTCGACGCCGACATCGCCAGGTCGAAGGCGCGCATCAGCGAGATTCATTTGCAGGTCATCGCCATCGACGAGAAGGCGCGCACCGAAGCCCAGCGGGAACTCAGCGCGATCGAACCAAGGATCGGCGAGCTGAAGGAACGGCGTGGCGCCATAGAGGATCGGCTGTCCCGAACCGATATCAGGGCGCCGATCTCCGGTACCGTCAACGAACTGGCCGTCAACACCATCGGCGGCGTCGTCACGCCGGCCGAGACGCTGGTCACGATCGTGCCGAAGGACGCGACGCTGAGGATCGAGGCCCGGCTCGCGCCGGTCGACATCGACCAGGTCTATCTTGGCCAATTGGCCAACCTGCGTTTTTCGACGTTCAACCAGCGCACCACGCCCGAACTCCGCGGCAATGTCGCGTTCGTCTCGCCGGCGACCTTCGCCGACAAGGCTACCGGCCAGCAATATTATCTCGCAGAAATCGAGGTGTCGGCCGACGAACTGGACAAGCTCGACAAGAAGCGACTTCTGCCCGGCATGCCTGTGGAGGTGTTCATGTCGACCGAGCCGCGGACGGCGCTCTCCTATCTGTCCAAGCCGTTCACGGATCAATTCTCCAGGGCGTTCAGGGAACAGTAGGCGCGGAAGTTGGCGGGAGGTGCGGCCCGTCCCGCAGGCTCTATGCAGATCTTGGGGTGAGGGGGATGCTGACGGAAAGCTCGGTTCCGCCTTGGTCACGTGAACGAACCTGGACCTTGCCGCCATAGACCGCCACGCGGTTCTGAATTCCGCCTAACCCCAGTCTTGGCCCGCTGCGGGCAGGCTGTTCATCGCCGGATAGCCCGGGACCGCTGTCGATGATCGAAATGGACAGGTCGTGGGCGCCGGCACTTGCGAGCACGCGCTGGAGCTGCCCGCCGCCGTGGCGGAACGCGTTGTTGAGCCCTTCCTGCACGACCCGATACAGGCAGATCTTCAACGGTTGGCCGACCGAGGCGGGCAGGTCGTGATACTCCTCGTCGACTGCAGTCCCCGTGACATCGCGATGCCGCCTGACGGCGAGCCGCAATGCGCCTTCCAGTTCGAGCCCCTCGAGTTCCGGCAAGATCAATCCGGCCGAAATGTCGCGCAATTCATCCAGGACCTGTTTGCCCAAGGTCTGAACCGACGCTTGGTCGCCTGCCTTTAGCAGGAGCAGGCTCAGCAGTTGCATGGGGCCGTCGTGGATATCTGCGCCGATCTGGTTCAGCAGAATCTCGTTGGACCTGCTTGCCTCCATGCGCGCCTCGTCGGCAGCGTGGCGGAGGAGGTTGTTCTGCCCTGCCAGCGCGCGGGCGGCGGTGAGCCGCCCCGTCAACAGGTTTCGCTGGCGCTCGATCAGGTTGCTCGCCCGCCGGACCATCCAGTACAGGAGCCCGGTGATGACCACCGCCGCCGCCGTCACCAGCCACCAGGTCGCCCGCCTGGCGGTTTCGACTTCCGACAGGAATTCACCGGCTCTTTCGTAGAATTCGCCAACTGCGACGACGTCTCGCGTGCCGGCGCGGTAGATCGGGGCGTAGATTTCGAGCAGCGGGAAATCGTTGATCTTCTCGCCCATATGGCCGCTGTCGGGCGTTCTCTCGAGTTCGGCGGTCACCTTGCCGGCGAGCGACGGGGCCAAATCGTCTGACGGGAGCTTTTTGCCGGTCAGCGATCTGTCGGTGCTGTAGATCACCGTGCCGTCCTTGCCCCAGATCTTGATTTCCTCGACCCGTTCGGCGAGCGCGCTGCCGATCAACAGCCTGTCGAGAGCCTCTCGCTCGGAAGCCGACAGTTCTCCGGTCTCTCCCAACCCCCTGACGAGAGGCGCGAGAAAGCCTTCCATGTAGAGAGCGCCGGACTCGGCTCGGCTCTGAATCAGCCCGGCCTCGATCCGCGAGGCCATCCACTGCCCGGCAACCAGCATCGTCCCGCCAACGATGACAACCGAGGCGGCCAGAAACTTCAAAGTCAGAGGAAGCGTGCGCCAGAAGTCGAATGGGGACCTCCAGCGTCGGGGTCTCTCCATAGATCTTGTCCTCCCAAACAAGATTCGATGCGAAATCTAGCCTGTTCCGCACGCTCGAACGAGATGCGAAACGTGTTTTTTTGGCCTAAATCGGCGGCAAATACTGCTCACTTCAGTTCGACGGTGACCCGGCCGAGTTTTCCGGTGAATGCGAACGGCGGCGCATAGCTGAAATCAATGGGTGAGCCTGTGTCCTCGCCGATATCCTGACCCTCGTAGAGCGAATACTTGAAGGGCGTCGTCTTCTCGACACGGCCTTCGCCGATCTTCTTTCCGTTGGCTGTCAGCGTGATCGTTCCGCCCTTGGCCAGGCCATCGCCGTCGTACTTGAAGTCCATGCCGAGCGTCACCTTGCCGGTAGGCACCGGCTCGGTCGAAGCGATGCGATAGCGATCCTGGGCAATGTAGCTGTGCAGGGCGACGAGCTTGCCCTGCTGGAGGTAGAACCCCCAGCCACCGGTGAAGCCGCCCTGCGTGAAGATCATGCCTTCGGCGCCGCCGGCCGGGATCTCCGCTTCGGCGGTGATCGTGAACGACTTGTTCTTCAGGTTGGGCGCCGATGCTTCCGGCAAGGCGGCCAGCAGCGTGTCGTAGACGAAGGTCTTCCTGCCGGCGGCGAGGCTGGGCCTGCCGGTGATTTCGTCAGACAGGCGCTCGGCCGCGCGCCAGTCGAGCGGCAGTACGTCGTGGCGTGCAGCTTCTGCCCACCAGAGGTCTTCGAGCGCTCGCAGCTTTTCGGGGTTCGACGCCGCGAGGTCGTCCGCCTGCGAAAAGTCCTGGTCGATGTCGTAGAGTTCCCACTTTGCCTTGTCGATGTCGAAGCCTTCGCGGTTGGGCTCCCATGGGGCGAAGGCGATCGACGAGGCCATCCAGCCATCCTGGTACATGGCGCGCGCGACGCCCAGCTCGAAGATCTGCTTCTTGTGGCGCTCGGGGGCGGCGGCGTCGTTGAAGGTGTAGGTGAGGCTTACGCCTTCCATCGGTTTCTGCGGGACGCCGTTGAGGATGTCCGGTGCCTTGACGCCGGCCACATCGAGCAGCGTCGGCGCTATGTCGATGACATGGCTGAACTGGCTGCGCAGGCCGCCCTTCTCCGTGATCTTCGCCGGCCAGCTGACAATCATAGGATTGCGCGTGCCTCCGAAGTGCGAGGCGATCTGCTTTGTCCACTGGAACGGCGTGTTCATCGCCCAGGCCCAGGCGGATGGGAAATGATTGAAGTGCTTCGGTCCGCCGAGCTCGTCGATGACCTTGATGTTGTCCTGCCATTTCTCGGAGACGCCGTTGAAGAAGGAATTCTCGTTGATCGAGCCTTCAATGCCGCCTTCCGCCGAGGAGCCGTTGTCGCCGACGATATAGACAACCAGCGTGTTGTCCGCGTCGGGAAGCTTGGCCACCGCGTCGAGCACACGTCCCATCTCATTGTCCACATGGGCGCCGTAGCCGGCGAAGACTTCCATCATCCGGGCGTAAAGCCGCTTCTGGTCTGCATTGAGCGAATCCCATGCCGGAAGACCGTCAGGGCGCGGCGTGAGCTTCGTGTTTTGCGGGATCACGCCGAGCTGTTTCTGCCGCTCGAAGGTGACCTCGCGGTAGCGGTCCCACCCCATGTCGAACTGGCCCTTGAACTTGTCGATCCATTCTTTCGGTGCCTGGTGCGGCGAGTGGGTCGCGGCCGGCGCCACGTAGAGGAAGAACGGACGGTCCGGATCGATCGCGTTCACCCTGTGCATCCAGGAAATGGCGTGGTCAGCGATGTCGGTCGACAAATGATAATTGGGGTCGGTCGAGCGAGGTACGCGATTGTGGTTCTCGTAGAGCACCGGCTCGTACTGGCTCGTGTCGCCCGCATTGAAGCCGTAGAAATAGTCGAAGCCCAGGCCGTTGGCCCAGCGGTCGAAGGGACCAACCTCGCTCGTTTCCCAAGCCGGCGTGTTGTGGTTCTTACCGATCCAGGCAGTCGCGTAACCGTTCTGCCGCAGAATCTCCGCGACGGTGCCCGCGCTCTTCGGAATGATGCCGGTGTAGCCGTCGTAGCCGGTGGCGGTCTCGGTGATCACGCCGGTGCCGGCGACGTGATGGTCGCGGCCGGTGAGGAGTGCAGCCCGCGTGGGCGAACAAAGTGCTGTCGTGTGGAACCTGTTGTACCGCAGCCCTTGTGCTGCGAGCTTCTCCATGTTCGGCGAGGACACGCCGCCTCCGAATACGCTGAACTGGCCGAAACCGACATCGTCGAGCAGGATGAGAACGATGTTGGGTGCCCCTGCGGGCGGGCGGACGATCTGGGGGAAAGTGGCTGGATCGGAGTCGAGATAGGTCCGCCCGACGTCACCCTTGAAGCGGAAGTCCGGGCGCGGCAGCGAAAGCATGCCCTCGCCGGGGGGAGGGTTGGACGTCTGGGCTAGCGCGCTGTGAGCACATGCGGAAATCGCTCCCGCCGCGAGCAGGGTTGCGGCCTTGCGAAGGACGGCTGCTGCAGTGAACGACATCGCTTCCATTCCTCCCGTTCCGAGGGGCTGGACGCTCGGCTGATCGGCTTGGATACGCGGTCGAAAAGTGCCCCGACCGAAATCAGTGGCGCAGCCCGTCATTCCTTCGAACTAATTCTCGACTTCGACATCGTATTCGAGAGGCGAAGGTCTGCCCAGCCAGATATGGGCCATGCGCGCGATCGGGGAGATCGTCACGCGGCAGCGGCCGTCGATCCATACCGAAGCCATCGAGCGAGACGAGCGGCAGGGCCTAGATGTCACATGTCGGCCTGGAGGTCATATGTCGATTGTCACATGGGTGGTCGATAGTTACAGAAGCAGAAAGCCCAGTTGACCGAGGAGATCACTACACTGATGCCCGATAATGCCTTGCTGACGTCGCTTGTCCTGCTGCCGTTTCTGGGAAGCCTTGCGACCGTCGTGCTGGCATCGAAATCGCGAAACCTTGCAGGTGGCATCGCCGGCGCAGTGGCGCTCGTGAGCCACATCATGGCGTGGCTGCTCTATGTTCCGGTCCGCGACAACGAAGTGGTGCGCGCCGTCTACCAATGGGTGCCCAGTCTCGGCCTCGAGGTTTCGTTCAGGCTGGACGGCTTTGCCTGGCTGTTTGCTCTGCTGATTACCGGCATAGGGGTGCTCGTGGTCCTCTACGCCCGCTACTACATGTCGGCCGAAGACCCGGTGCCGCGCTTCTTCTCCTTCTTCCTTGCCTTCATGGGAGCCATGCTCGGCGTCGTCGTGTCCGGCAACCTGATCCTGCTGGTCGTGTTCTGGGAACTGACCAGCATCGTGTCGTTCCTGCTCATCGGCTATTGGCACCACAACCAGGCGGCGCGCGACGGCGCCCGCATGTCGTTGACGGTCACCGCGATCGGCGGGTTGGCGCTGCTGGCCGGCATGCTGGTGATAGGGCACATCGTCGGCAGCTACGACCTGGACCGCGTCCTCGCATCCGGCGAGGCGATCCGTTCAAGCCCGCTCTACGTTCCCGCGCTCTTGCTGGTCCTGCTCGGTGCGATGACCAAGAGCGCGCAGTTCCCGTTCCATTTCTGGCTGCCCAATGCGATGGCCGCGCCGACGCCCGTGTCTGCCTACCTGCACTCGGCGACCATGGTGAAGGCCGGGGTGTTCCTTATGGCCCGCTTCTGGCCGGTGCTGTCGGGTACGCCGGAGTGGTTCATGATCGTCGGGCTCGCGGGCATGGCGTCGCTCGTCTTCGGCGCCTATCTCGCGATGTTCCAGCAGGACCTCAAGGGACTGCTCGCCTATTCGACGATAAGCCACCTCGGCCTGATCACGCTGCTTCTCAGCCTCGGCAGCCCGCTGGGGCTGGTCGCTGCGATCTTCCACATGATGAACCACGCCACCTTCAAGGCGTCGCTGTTCATGGCGGCCGGCATCATCGACCACGAGACCGGAACGCGCGATCTCAGGAAATTGAGTGGGCTCTTCCGCTACATGCCGATCACAGGCACGCTGGCGATGGTGGCGAGCGCGGCGATGGCGGGCGTCCCGCTGCTGAACGGCTTCCTGTCGAAGGAGATGTTCTTCGCCGAAGCCGTTGAGACACATGCCGATTCGTGGCTCGACACTGTGGCTCCCTACGCCGCCGTTCTCGCGAGCGCGCTGGCGGTGACCTACTCCATCCGCCTGATCCATTCCATTTTCCTCGGCGCGCCGCCTGAGAGTTTTCCGCGCGAACCGCATGAGCCGCCCTTCTTCATGCGCCTTCCGGTCACGCTCTTGGTGATCGCCTGCCTGGTGGTGGGGATCATTCCGGGGCCAACGATCGGCCCCTACCTGCACATCGCGGTCGTCTCGGTGCTGGGGCCTGCAACCCCCGAATACAGTCTTGCCGTTTGGCACGGTTTCAACGTGCCCCTGGTCATGAGCCTGATCGCCCTTGTCGCCGGGGCGCTGCTTTATCTCGTCATCGGCGACTATCTGGAGAGGTCGGAAGGGCCGTTCCTGCTGCGTCGCATCCAGGCCCAGCGCATCTTCGAGCAGGTGATGGTCACGGTCTCCTGGCGCTGGGCCCGTTTCGTCGAGAACAACCTCGGCACCAGGCGATTGCAGCCGCAATTGCGCCTGCTGGTGTTCGTCGTTCTTGGCGGCGCCTTCCTCGCGTTGTTCGGCCGGCAGATCGGGCTCGCTCCGATCGGGCTTTCCGGCACGGACTGGGTCTTCACGGGGATGTGGACCGTCGGCATGATTTGCGCGGTCGGCGCCGCCTACCAGGCCAAGTTCCATCGCCTCGCCGCGCTCGCTCTCCTTGGCGCCACCGGCCTTGTCACCGTCATGACTTTCGTCTGGCTGTCGGCTCCCGACCTCGCGATCACCCAGCTTGTGGTGGAGATCGTCACGACGGTGCTCATCCTGCTCGGCCTGCGCTGGCTGCCGAAGCGCTTCCAGGAACTCAGCGAACCGCTGAGCCCGATGGCGCGGTTGCGCAGGTTGCGCGACCTGACCATGGCTGTCGCCGCAGGCGCCGGCATGACGCTCATCGCCTATGCGGTCATGACGCGGCCCGCGCCCGATACCATCGCCGACTACTTCCTCGACAAGGCCTACAGCGAGGGCGGCGGGCGCAACGTGGTCAACGTGATCCTGGTCGATTTCCGCGGCTTCGACACGCTTGGCGAGATCACCGTGCTCGGTATCGTCGCGCTCACCGTCTTTGCCTTGCTGCGCCGTTTCAGGCCCGCGCCTGATACTGTCGAACGGCCGGAGCAGCAACGCATCCAGCTCGCCCTCGACGAGGCCCACCCCGACCGGCAGCCGGGAGCGACGGTCGCCGACTATCTGTTCGTGCCGTCGGTGATCATGCAGTGGATGTTCCCGGTGATCATCGTCTTCGCCATCTTCCTGCTGCTGCGCGGCCATGATTCACCCGGCGGCGGCTTTGCGGCAGGCGTGGCGATGGCCGCCGGATTCATCCTGCAATACATGGCGGCGGGAACCATCTGGGTGGAGGACAGGCTGCGAATCCTGCCTGTGACCTGGATCGGCGGCGGACTGCTCGTGGCGCTGGCTACCGGGGCGGGGGCATGGCTGTTCGGCAAGCCCTTCCTGACCTCGTATTCGCAGTATGTCGACCTACCGCTGATCGGCAAGATTCCCCTCGCCACGGCGGCGCTGTTCGATCTCGGCGTCTTCTCGCTGGTCGTCGGCGCGACGGTGCTGATGCTGATTGCACTCGCACACCAATCGGTCCGCAGGCTGCGGGCATCGCGGATCGAGGAGCAGTCGTGATGGAACTGACGCTTTCAATCGCCATCGGAGTGCTGACGGGATCGGGCGTCTGGCTGCTGCTGCGGCCGCGCACCTACCAGGTGATCATCGGCCTCGCGCTGCTGTCCTATGCCGTAAACCTGTTCATCTTCAGCATGGGCAGGCTTCGCGTCGGCTCGGCCGCCATCCTGGAGGGCAGCGCTGCCGTCAACCCCGCGGACTATGCCGACCCGGTCCCGCAGGCACTGGTGCTGACCGCGATCGTCATCGGCTTCGCCACGACGGCGCTCTTCCTCGTGGTCCTCCTGGCCTCGCGCGGCTTGACCGGGAGCGACCATGTCGACGGACGGGAGCCGAAGTGATGGGTGTCTCCCCACATCTGGTCATCCTGCCGATCCTGCTGCCCATGGCGGCGGGAGCGTTGCTGCTGCTGTTCGAGGAGCGGCGCCACAAGCTGAAGGCTGGCATCAACATCGTGGCGACGGTGCTGCTGCTGGTCCTCTCGATATGGCTGCTGCGTCTGGTCGATACGTCAGGTGGTCCCGTGACGCATGTCTACCGTCTGGGCGACTGGCCAGCACCCTTCGCCATCGTCCTGGTGCTGGACCGGCTGTCGGCGCTGATGATGATGCTGGCCTCCGTGCTTGCCGCTGCATCGCTGGTCTTCTCGCTGGCGCGCTGGCACAAGGGCGGCCCGCATTTCCATTCGCTGTTCCAGTTCCTGTTGATGGGCGTGAACGGCGCATTCCTGACGGGCGACCTGTTCAACCTGTTCGTCTTTTTCGAAGTCCTGCTGGCCGCGTCCTATGGCCTGATGCTGCACGGATCCGGCACGTTCAGGGTCCGCGCCGGGCTTCACTACATCGCGATCAACCTCGCTGCCTCGCTGCTGTTCCTGATCGGCGTCAGCCTGATCTACGGCGTGACGGGGACCCTGAACATGGCCGACCTCGCCACGCGCGTCCCGGACATCGCCCCGGAGAACCGCGCCCTGTTTGCGGCCGGCGCGGCCATCCTGGGCACAGCGTTCCTGGTCAAGGCAGGCATGTGGCCGCTCTGCTTCTGGCTGCCGCCCGCCTATATGGCGGCTTCCGCGCCGGCCTCCGCGCTCTTCGCCATCCTGAGCAAGGTCGGCTTCTATGTACTGCTGCGGCTCACCCTGCTTGTGTTCGGCGCCGGTGCGGGTTCCCTGTCCGGTTTCGGCAGCCAGGTGCTTCTGTTCGGCGGCATGGCCACCATCGCCTTCGGAGCATTCGGCGTGCTCGCCTCGCAGTCGCTCGGCCGGCTTGCCGGCTACAGCTTGCTGATTTCCTCGGGCACCCTGCTTGCCGCGGTGGGCCTTGGGGACACGGCCGCGGTTTCGGGCGCCATGTTCTACCTCGTCAGTTCGACGCTTTCGATCAGCGCCTTCTTCCTGCTGATCGAACTCGTCGAGAGGGCGCAGGAACCGGCGGCGGACCTGCTGATGGTCACCATGGAAGCGTATGGTATCGAGCCCGAACCCGAGGACGAGGAGGAAGAGGAGGTCGGCGTGGTCATGCCGGGCGCGCTCGCCATCCTTGGCGTGTGCTTTGGCCTGCTTGCCCTGCTGCTCGCCGGCCTGCCGCCGCTGTCCGGATTCATCGGCAAGTTCGCGCTGATCGATGCGGTGTTCAATCCCGATGGGTTGGGAACAACTGCAGGCGGCCCGAACGGTGCGGGCTGGCTTCTTACGGCCCTGCTGATCCTGTCGGGACTGGCCGCGCTGCTGGCGATGATGCGTACCGGCATCCGCACGTTCTGGGCTCCGCTGGAGGTGATCGTGCCCAGGGTGCTGGTCGTCGAGATCGTCCCCGTGATCGCGCTGATCGGGCTTTGCGTCCTGCTCACGGTCAATGCCGGTACGGTCATGCGCTACACCGACGCAGCCGCCCAGGCCCTGCACGAACCGCGATCCTACGTCGACAGCGTCATGCCCGAGGCCGGGACGGTGGGCCAGCCGGAGCAGGCACAATGAGGAAGGTTCTGCCCTATCCGGTCCTCACCGCCTCGCTCATCGTCGTCTGGATGCTGCTGAACGCCTTCACGCTCGGCCACCTCCTTCTCGGAACGGTCGTCGCCGTCGGCGCCTCGCGCGTCATGACCGCGCTGGAGCCGTCCAAACCGCGGCTGCGGCGATGGCAACTCATCCCGTGGCTGTGCGCGGTGGTGCTGCTCGATATCGCGCGATCCAACATTGCCGTCGTCGCCGTCATCCTCCAGGGCAACCGCCGCGCCCGGAGGGCCGGCTTCGTCTCGATCCCGCTCGACCTGCGCGACCGCACCGGCCTCGCAGTGCTTGCATGCATCGTCACCAGCACGCCGGGAACTGCCTGGGTCGAGTACGATTCCGCCACGGGCATGCTCGTCATCCATGTCCTGGACCTCGTCGAGGAGCAGGAATGGGTCGAGCTGATCAAGAACCGCTACGAAGCGACGCTGCAGGAGATCTTCGAATGACCGCCACCACCATCCTCGTCTGGTCGGTGACCGTGTCGCAATTGATGCTGGTTGCTGCGATGGCCTGCTATCTCTACCGGCTCATTCGCGGGCCGCGGGCGCAGGACCGGGTCCTTTCCCTCGATGCGATCTACGCCTGCGCCATGTTGCTGGTGCTGACGTTCGGCATTCGCACCGGCAGCGCGCTCTATTTCGAGGTGGCCCTGGTGATCGCGCTGCTCGGCTTCATCTCGTCGGTGGCGCTGGCCAAGTTCCTCATGCGCGGTGAGGTGATCGAATGACCCACGTCGAAAACCTGCCCGGATGGGCTGCCCTGCTCACCGCTCTGCTGGTGTTTGCCGGTGCAAGCCTTACGCTGATCGGCGCGGTCGGCACCCTGCGTTTCCGCACGTTCTTCGAAAGGGTACATGCACCGACGCTCGGCACGAGTTGGGGCACGGGCGCCATCGTCCTGGCATCCATGCTGATGTTCTCGGTGCTTGGCTCGCGGCTGGTTCTCCATGAGATCCTGATCGGCATCTTTGTCACCATCACCACGCCCGTGACCCTGATGCTGCTCGCCCGCGCGGCCCTCTATCGCGAGAGTTCGGAAGGTGGCGAGACAGAAGTGCCAGCCGATCGGCGCACCGATTGAGCTGGCACTCCAGTGAAGTCAGCTTGAAGCTGGGTTCCCCTACTGGGGCGTGTGCAACGCCACGTCGAATTCACCCCTGTCGAACGTCAGCATATCGACGAAGTTCCGGTCACCGGCTTCCTCGAAGACAAAGATATGAACGCCATCGTTCTGGATGGTTGCCCGGCAAAACACGCCCTGGGATTTCACCTGGCTTGGGCATTGATCGAGATCGATGTGATTTACGGAGTTTTCGAAGAGCTCATATGTGAATGGACCGGCGTGCCCCGCAGTAACCGTCGCCGCAATCAACAATGCCGATATAGTGGCCGTCTTCATCCCAATCCCCTTGGATGTGTTGTTGAAACATGAGTTCACAACTCATGTTTCTCGTCGATACGGCCACGCGCTCGACGGGTCTTTGCGCTGACGCAAAGATGCCACGGCTCAGTATCTCGGCGAGGGGACGTCCCAGCCTCGACGCCGGTTACGCAGTTTCGTGCGGCCTCCGGATGGCCCTTATCTTTCCGCTGTTGCCGCCGCCGCAGAAGAAGCGCTCGCCGCCATCGGACTCCAGCCCCGATACCGCCGTATCCGGAGGCATATCGAGCTTCTGCAGGACCTTTCCGGTCTCGGGGTCGATCCGGCGTACGTCGCTGTTATCGCCTTCCCAGGTGGCATGCCAGAGTTCGCCGTCGACCCAGCTCACGCCGGTGACGAAACGGTTGGACTCGATGGTGCGCAGAACGACGCCCGTTTCGGGGTCGACCTGATGGATCTTGCGGTCGCGATACTGCCCGACCCACAGCGTTCCCTCGGCCCAGGCCAGACCTGAATCGCCACCGCCTCCGGGCGCCGGGATGCTGGAGAGGATCTTGCCGGTCTCCGGGTCGATCTTGTGGATGCGGTCCTCGGCGATCTGGAACAGGTAGCGGCCGTCGAAAGCCGTTCCGGCATGCGCGGCGACGTCGATGCTGTGCACCAGCTCGCCGCTTGCCGGGTCGAGCGCGTTCAGCCTGTCGCCGGACGCAAACCAGACCCGCTGGCCGTCGAAGGTGACGCCACCCACCTGGTTGACCCCGGGAAAGGGGCCGTATTCCTGAAGGATTTCAGCGTTGGAGTGTTTCATCTGTTCATTCCCGTGGGACCATGACCGGCACCGACTCTAGCCGCTCGGCAGCGGACCGGGGAGTAACAGTGTTGTCGGGAAGCCCGGCACCGGCGGCGTCATCCAGCGGCGTGCTGGCCCGCGCCCGACGGACTGTACCTTGCCCGAGTTCGAAAGCTGCTCCAGCGCCCGCTGCACGCCGCGCGCGCTGATGTCGAGCGCGATCGCCAGCGCCGAGCTCGACCAGGCTTCTCCGTCGGCAAGCAGGGCGAGGACCGTCGCATGCTGCTCCTCGGCGTTCGGCGCCAGGACGACCACCTCGGTCGCGGAACGCGGCGACAGTGCGAAGCCCTGATCCGTCGCGATCACCTCCGCCAGCGGGCCGAGTTCCGCGCGCAGCCGTCCGATTTCCACTCGTAGCCGGGCACGGTGCGATTCATCCGCGTGCCTGGCCCGGAACGCGCGCTTGACGAGCACGTCCCTGCTGATGTCTCCCGGCCACCCTTCGGCCAGACCCCGCGCAAGGGAGAAAAGGACCGGGCGCGTCGCGAGCGGGGCCACCGTTCCCCGGTGCCTCACGACATTGCGGCAGGCGTCCACGATGAACGCGTCCGAGGCCAGCAGTTCCTCAACCTCTTCCAATGTGAGGAAGCGCTCCGTCCCGCCCGCGATCACCCGCGCCGCCGGCTGGGTCATCAGTTGCGCGACACCTTCCACCTCCGCCATGAGGGCGGAGATGCCGGCCACCTGCGCTTCGTACTTGGCCCTGGCAAGCGCGGATCGCGCTGCTTTCGTCCGCAGGCGCCGGATTGCGATACCCGCCGCGGCAAGCTCGCAGGCCGCTCTCAGTGCCGGCGAGAGCGACGTGGGGTCCACTTCTGCGATGGCGTGCTCGGCCTCTTCGAGACGCCCGATCAGCAGCAGGCGACGAGCGGTGAGAACTCCCGCATGCGCGGCATTGATCCGGTCGCCGCGCCGTTCCAGCACCGTCCGTGCCGCCTCGAGTTCCTTCGCGGGCCATGTCAGGTCGCGTGAAACCAGCGCAATTTCGGCTTCGGCGACCACGCACCGCGCCCGCGCGACCGCATCCCTGGGGCCGAATGCGCGCGCGGCCCGCTTGAGAAGATCCTTCGCCCGGACGAGATCGCCGAGCTGCGCCATGGCGATGCCGCGCAGCGCCAGTGCGGGTGCATCGTTGCGGAGTGCGATCCGCTTCAACGCGTGGAGGGGATCGCCAACGGCAAGGGAGTGTGCGGCTGCCGTGATCAGCGAGTCCATGGCGATCCCGTCACACTTGTTACTCCCACCGTTCGTTTGTCCGGTGCCAGAACTGTCTCCGGCCGACAGCGTGATGGCTTGGCGAAATCGCGCTTCTGCCTCGAGGCAACGGAAATCGCCAAAACCAGGAGGTTCGAAAGCAATGACTACATCAGCCGAGAACGGACGGAAAGCCAGCCAGCCTGCCATGCACACGCCACCGGTGGTGTCGCCGCAGGCGTGGGAAGAAGCCCGCAAGGAACTGCTTGTGAAGGAGAAGGCCCAGAGCCGCGCTCGCGATGCCCTGGCGGCCGAGCGGCGGCGTATGCCGTGGATGGCCGTGGAGCGCACGTATTCGTTCGAGGGACCGTTGGGCAAGGCCAGTCTGCTCGACCTGTTCAACGGCCGGCGCCAGCTGATCGTCTACCGCGCCTTCTTCGAGCCCGGTGTTTACGGCTGGCCCGACCACGCCTGCCGGGGCTGCTCCATGGTGGCCGACCAGGTCGCCCACGTCGCCCATCTCAACGCCCGCGACACCACCCTCGTCTTCGTCTCGCGGGCGCCACAGGCGGACATCGAGCCGCTCAAGGCGCGGATGGGGTGGAACATCCCGTGGTTCACGATCACGGACCGCTTCGATGCCGACTTCGGCGTGGACGAATGGCACGGCACCAACGTGTTCTATCGCGACGGCGACCGCGTTTTCCGCACCTACTTCGTCAACAATCGCGGCGACGAGCAGATGGGCGGTACCTGGAACTACCTCGACATCACGCCGCTGGGCCGGCAGGAGGTCTGGGAGGATTCGCCCGAAGGCTATCCCCAGACGCAGACCTACAAATGGTGGAACTGGCACGACAGCTACGTGGCGGACGCAGCGCCCGACAAGAAGTGGATCGAGATATCGGACGCCGGCGAGGCGGCGTTCCGCGAGCAGAGCGCGGGCACAAGGCCATGAGCCGGGCCTGTTGCGAAATGTTCGGTGCGCCGGCGCCCGAAGCGAGTGCCACGGCGTTCGGCGCGGCCGAGTGGCTGGCGCTGGCGGCGTCACCCACCTTCGCCGGCATGGCGCTGCTGAGCGGCATCCTCGGCAGCGGCGCGGCTGACATGATCTGTTCCTCGTCGGATATGTCGCCGATGAGCGGCATGGCCGCGATGTACCTGCTGATGGGCGTCTTCCACGCCGCCCCTTGGCTGCGGCTGGTCCGCCAGCGCAAGTCGGTCGCCTGAGCGTGCCGGATCTCGCGCAATCCGCCTGAACCAGGGCGCGAAAGTCCGGCCAAGATCGGGCCAGCGCCTCTCGACGTCAGCTTCTGGGGCCCGTTCGGACCGTTCGAGTGCGGAACGGGCCTCCGAAGCTGACGTTGGCCGAACCCGCAATGAGTGGGCGGCTGCGGCTCCGTCTTGCCGGAACGATCATTTACGCGCGTTGCCGACCAACAATCTTGAGAAACGTTCGAGATTAGGGCACTATTTCCGGACGCATCTGAAGTGCGCAACTGTCTCAAATGCGGCCGGGCTAAGACCAAAGCGACGGCTTGCGCAGAGGGGCGGCGTCGATGGTTCAGGGGCTGTTTCTGCTTTTTGCTGCAGCGTCCGTCATCGCGGCCCTGACCCTTGTTCTGGCGCGGAATCCGGTTCACAGCGCGTTGGCGCTGATGGCATGCTTCCTGCAAATCTCGGCCATCTTCGTCCTGCTCGAAGCACCGCTTCTCGCCGTCATCCAGATATTCGTCTATGTCGGCGCGATCATGGTCCTGTTCATCTTCGTGATCATGATGGTCGATGTGCGCGAAGCCGTGCTGCAGCGCTTCCTGCCGGGCAACAATCTTCCGGCGATGGTGCTGCTCGCCCTTCTCGGCACCGAGATGCTGGTCCTGGTGCTCTGGAGCGGGGCTTTCTCGGCGGCGACCCCTCCCGCAGGGGGCGAGGGCATCGGGCTCAGGCAACTCGCCACGAGCCTTTTCGCTGAATATCTGCTGCCCTTCGAGGTCGCCTCCGTCATTCTGCTCGCCGCTTTGGTGGGGGCCATCGTCCTGGCCCAGAAGGAGCAGCGCTGATGGTGCCGCTCTGGTGGAGCATAGTGCTCGGGGTGGCACTGTTCGTCATCGGAGCGGGGGGCGTGCTCTTGAGGCGCAACATCCTCGTCGTGCTGATGTCGCTCGAACTGCTGCTCAATTCGGTCAACATCAATTTCATCGCCTTCGGGCACCACTTCGCAGACTCCCGCGGACAGGTCTTCGCGATCTTCGTCATCGCGATCACCGCAGCCGAAGTGGCCGTGGCCCTGGGCATCCTGGTCGCCCTGGTGAGGAACAAATCCACGCTCAGGTCCGACGATGTGACATTGATGAAAGGATAGCGGCTTGGACCCGGTGACATCGATCCGGCCGCTGCTTGCCGTCGTCGTCGCGGGCCTTGCGGCTCTCGCCATCCTCCTCCTGAAGAATCGGGAACGTCTTCGCGACGCGGTCTCTCCCCTGGCGGCGGTCGTCATGTTTGCCTTCGTCGCCTCCATGGCTCCCACCGTTCTGGCAGGCCGGACGATCGATCTGACGCTGTTCGAGATCTTGCCCGGAGTCGACTTCGCCTTCCGGGTCGATGCGCTCGGCATGGTCTTCGCCAGCGTCTCGTCGCTGCTCTGGATCGCTGCGTCGATCTATTCGATCGGCTACATGCGGGCCCTGAACGAGCATGCCCAGACCCGGTTCTACGCCTGCTTCGCCACAAGCCTTGCGGCCGCCGTCGGCGGCGCCTTCTCCGCCAACCTGTTCACGCTGGTGATCTTCTACGAGGTGCTCAGCCTGGTCACCTATCCGCTCGTCTACCATCACGAGGACGAGGAGGCATGGGCCGGCAGCCGCAAGTATCTCGTCTACCTGATGGGGGCCTCGAAGAGCGTGCTTCTCGCCGCCCTGGCCCTGACCTACCAGATCGCCGGATCGCTCGACTTCGTGCCGGGCGGATTGCTGGCGGGCACCGGAGCCTCGGCTCCGCTGCTGACTGCGAAATCGGCCATCATGCCGATGCATGCCTGGTTGCCCGCCGCCATGGTGGCGCCAACCCCCGTCAGCGCGCTGCTGCATGCAGTGGCCGTGGTCAAGATGGGCGTATTCTGCGCGCTGCGGGTTATCTTCGACATCTTCGGTACGGGGCTGGTGGCGGCCCTCGGGCTCGGCTTGGCCACTGCCTATCTGGTCTCGTTCACGATCCTGACGGCGTCGATCTATGCGCTGACCCGCGACGACCTCAAGGCGCGGCTCGCCTATTCGACGGTCAGCCAACTCTCCTACATCGTGCTCGGCGCGGTCCTGCTGTCGCCGGTGGCGATGGTGGGCGGGATCATCCACATCGCCGTGCACGCGTTTTCCAAGATCACGCTCTTCTTCTGTGCCGGGTCGATCTACTGCGCGTCAGGCAAGCGCAACATCAGCGACATGGCGGGCATAGGCCGGCGGCTGCCCTGGACGATGGGCGCGTTCTTCATAGGCTCGCTCAGCATGATCGGCGTGCCGCCGACCGGCGGCTTCGTCAGCAAGTGGTATCTCGCGCTGGGGTCGGTTGAAGGCGGAGAAATCGCATTCCTGATCGTGCTTCTTGCGAGCTCGGTCCTCAACGCCGCCTATTTCCTGCCGGTCAGCTATGTCGCCTTCTTCGGGAAGGAGGCGCCGGAGAGTACCCCAACGGTCCGGGAAATTCCGATGATCGCGATCCCGCTCGTGGCGACCGCCGTGCTGTCGGTGGCAGTGGGCCTCTTCCCCGGATACTTCATCGCTCTCGCCGAAAGGGTGGCCGGATGATCAAGCGTGTCGTCGATTTCTTTGGCGACCAGGCATTTGCCGTCCGCCGCCGCCAGCTCTTCTACGTTTCACTCGCCATAATCGTCATCGCCGACTTCCTGGTCTCCCGCGAGCACGCGGAATACCTCTGGGACCGAATACCGGGCTGGTCGGCCCTCTATGGTTTCGGCTCCTGCGTGCTGCTGATCTTCGTCTCCAAGTTCCTCGGCCACAAATGCGGACTGATGCGGCGCGAGGACTATTATGACTGACTTCGTGCACCCCGCAGCGCTGTTCATTCTCGGGGCCGTGCCGATCCCCTTCCTGCCAGGGAAGATTCGCAAGGCCTACCTGGTCGTGATTCCGGCGCTGGCGCTCCTCGCCGTGCTCTCCATCCAGCCGGGCAACTACGGCGCGATGCGGTTCATCGGGCAGGAAATCCTGATCGCCAGGGTCGACAGGCTGAGCATCGTCTTTGCCACCGTCTTCACGATCATGGCGCTTATCGGCACGGTCTATGCGCTGCACGTCACGCGTGCCGGCGAGCATGTCGCGGCGTTCGTCTATGTCGGCAGCGCGCTTGGTGTGGTCTTCGCCGGTGACTACCTGACCCTCTACGTCTTCTGGGAGGCAATGGCGGTTGCCTCCGCCTACCTGGTCTTCGCGCAGGGTGGCGGGCCGGCGATCCGCGCCGGCTTTCGCTACCTGATGGTCCACATCACCGGCGGCGTCGTCCTCCTCGGCGGCATCGTCCTGCAGGGCTTCGGTACCGGTTCGCTGCTTTTCGGTCCCTTCGAAGGGCAGATGGGGCCGGCCGCACTGCTGATCCTCGCGAGCTTCATGCTCAACGCCGCGGTGCCGCCGCTCAATGCCTGGCTGACCGATGCCTATCCGGAGGCGACGGTCACCGGGGCGGTGTTCATGAGCGCCTTCACCACCAAGACCGCGGTCTATGTGCTGGCGCGCGCATTCCCCGGAACCGAGTTGCTGGTCTGGTTCGGCACCGCGATGGCGCTCTACGGCGTCGTCTACGCCGTGCTCGAGAACGACTGTCGGCGGCTGCTCGCCTATCACATCGTCAGCCAGGTGGGTTACATGGTGGCGGGTATCGGGATCGGCACCGAAATGGCGGTCAACGGCGCCGCAAGCCATGCCTTCGCCCACATCCTCTACAAGGGGCTGCTGTTCATGGGCGCGGGCGCGGTGATCTACGTGACGGGGCGGCGCAAGCTCACCGAACTCGGCGGGCTCTACAAATCGATGCCGATCACCGTTGCGCTCTACATGATCGGGGCCTTTGCGATCTCGGCATTCCCGTTCTTTTCGGGTTTTGTCACCAAGTCCATGGTGATTGCCGCGGCCGGGCAGGAACATCGTGCGCTGGTGGTGCTGGCACTGACGATGGCTTCGTCGGGGACGTTCCTGCACACCGGCCTCAAGCTCCCCTACTACATGTTCTTCGGCACCGACCGTGGGCTTCCGGCGCACGAGCCTCCCCGCAACATGCTGATCGCCATGGCGATGGCGGCAGTGCTCTGCATCGCCATTGGCGTCTATCCCCAGCCGCTCTACGCGCTGCTGCCCTATCCTGTGGACTTCGAGCCCTATACCGGCGTCCACATCACCGAGAGCCTGGGGCTGCTGATGTTCACGGCGCTCGGCTTCGTCCTGTTCCTGAGGGCGCTCGACCCCGAGGCCACGATCAGCATCGACACGGACTGGTTCTACCGCATGGGCGCGCGGCGCTTCATGTGGTTCGCCGAAAAGCCGCTGGCGTACTGGGAGCAGGCCGTAAGCAGCGTATCTGAAACCATCGCCCTGCCGCTGATGCATGGCCTGGCGCGCGTCGGGCTGCGCATCGACGTCAACGGCGTCGACGGCATAGTCAACGGCGTCGCCCGTTCGATCCTGCGTGGCGGCGGCGCGCTGCGGCGACTGCAGACCGGGGTGGTGAACCACTACGCCCTGGCCATGATCGCCGGCCTGATCGGCGCCACCGCCGTTTTCGCCGTCGTGTGGCAATAGGGGGACCGATGGCGCTGCTCAGCCTCATCGTGTTCACGCCGGCGGTTGGGGCGTTGGTACTTGCGTTCATCCGCAACGAGCAGACGGTGCGGTGGACCGCGCTTGGCTTCACGGCGCTCGATTTCGTGCTGGCTGTGATGATGCTGGCCGGTTTCGATGCGACCACCCACGCAATGCAGTTCACCGAAGCGCGACCGTGGGTGCCCGCGCTCGGCATCACCTACGCGCTCGGCGTCGACGGGATCAGCGTGCTCTTCGTGTTCCTGACCGCGCTCTTGGGCTGGATCTGCGTGCTCGCCTCGTGGACCGCGATCGAGAGCAAGGTCAAGGAGTTCATGATCAGCCTGCTGGTCATGCAGTCGCTGATGCTGGGCGTGTTCTGCGCGCTCGACCTGTTCCTGTTCTACGTCTTCTGGGAAGCCATGCTGATCCCGATGTACATCATCATCGGCGTCTGGGGCGGGGAGGGCAGGGTCTATGCGGCTTTCAAGTTCTTTCTCTACACGCTCGCCGGCAGCCTGCTGTTCCTGGTCGGCGTCATCGTGCTCTATTTGCAGGGCGGCCAGACCTTCGACATCATCGCGCTGAGCAACCAGGACATCCCGTTCTCGGTGCAATCCTGGTTGTTCCTGGCGTTCCTGGTCGCCTTCGCCGTCAAGGTGCCGATGGTTCCGGTCCACACCTGGCTGCCCGACGCCCATGTGCAGGCGCCCACGGCGGGCAGCATCATCCTCGCAGCCGTCCTGCTGAAGATGGGCGCATACGGCTTCCTGCGGTTCTCCTTGCCGATGCTGCCGGAGGCCTCGGTGTACTACTCGACGGCGATGCTGATGCTGTCGGCGCTTGCGATCGTCTATGGCGGTCTGCTCGCTCTGGCGCAGGACGACCTGAAGAAGCTGGTCGCCTATTCCAGCATCAGCCACATGGGTTTCGTGACGCTGGGTATATTCACCTTGAACCTGCGCGGGCTCGAGGGCGGCATATTGCAGATGTTCAATCACGGCGTGACGACCGGTGCGCTGTTCCTGTTCGTCGGCCTGATCTACGAGCGCACCCACACGCGCAGCATCGGCGCCTATGGCGGGCTGATGAAGCTGGCGCCGGTCTACACGTCTTTTCTCGCGTTGTTTGCCCTGTCGTCCATGGCATTGCCGGGCACCAACTCGTTCGTGGGCGAGTTGCTCGTCCTGTCGGGCGGATTTGCCGCCAATCCCGCCATCACAGCCATAGCCGTGCTCGGCGCCCTTCTGGGGGCGGCCTACCTGCTCGGCATGTACCGGAAGGTCGCGCTGGGTCCGGTCCGGTTGCCTGGAGGGGCGAAGGTTCGCGATGTGAACGCCCGTGAGCTGATCGCGATCCTGCCGCTGGCCGTGTTGGTGTTCTGGGTTGGGCTCTATCCGAAGCCCTTTCTTGGTATCATCGACGCCTCGGTGAAGCATCTGCTCGTGCGCGTGCATGGAGAGGGGAGCGGCCAATGACCGGCTCGGTGCTCCTTCAATGGGTGCTTGCGAGCCTGCCTGAGATCGTGGTGGTCGTTGGGGCCTGTGCCCTGCTGATCCTCGGGCAGTTGCTCCCGAAGGGACAGGGGTACTTCCTGGTCTGGGGCTCCATCGCGGTCGTGTTGGCCGCGGCCCTGGCGACTCTTCTGCTCGCCGGCCAGACGCAGCCGGCCTACATGGACATGTTCATCGCCGACCGCTTCGCAGTCTTCTTCAAGGCGGTGTTCTACCTTGCCACGGTACTTACGTTCCTGCTGTCGCGGCGATATGCCGAGATCGAGGGGATAGAGAGCAGCGAGTATTATGTGCTCCTGCTCTTCGCGTTGTCCGGCATGATGATCATGGCTTCGGCGGTCGACCTGTTGTCGATCTATGTCGGCCTCGAACTGATGGCGCTCTGCACCTATGTGCTGACCGGCTTCCTGCGCAGCGAGCGGCGATCGAACGAAGCGGCGCTGAAATATGTGGTGCTGGGAGGGGCTGCGACCGGGGTTTTCCTCTACGGCGTCTCGCTGGTCTATGGGGTCACCGGAACGACGCGCCTCGACGGCCTGGCCGCCGCCGTTGCCACCAGCGCCGGCGATCCCGGATTGCTGCTGGCGGTGGTCTTCATCGTTGCAGGGCTGGCGTTCAAGGTCGGCGCGGTGCCGTTCCATATGTGGGTGCCCGACGTCTACGAGGGCGCGCCGACGACGATCACGGCCTTCATGTCGGTGGCGCCCAAGGCGGCCGGCTTCGCGGTGATCCTGCGCGTGTTCCTCAATCCGCTCGTCACGGCCTCGAATGCCTGGATCATCATTGCGGTCATCGCGGTGGTGACGATGGCGCTTGGGAGCTTCGTGGCGCTGGTCCAGGACAACATCAAGCGGCTGCTCGCCTATTCCAGCATCGCCCATGCGGGCTTTGCCATGTTCGGCGTCGTGGCAGGCGGCGCAGATGGCATCGCCAGCGTCATGCTCTACCTGCTCATCTACGCGTTCATGAACCTGGGTATCTTCGCCACGGTCATCTTGATGCGGAACGGCGATTTTTCCGGCGAGGCCATCGACGACTACAGGGGGCTCGCCAAGTCGCATCCCGGGCTCGCGCTCCTGATGCTGCTCTACCTGTTCTCGCTCGCCGGCATCCCCCCGACGGCGGGGTTCTTCGCCAAGTTCTACGTGCTGGTGGCACTCGTCGAGCGCGGTTTCGTGGGGCTGGCGGTGATTGCGGTGCTGCTGAGCGCGGTCGCCGCCTATTTCTACATCCGCATCGTCATGGTCATCTACATGCGCGAACCCGGCGAGCAGGCCAATCCGGCACTTACGCCCTCCGTCCGCGCCACGCTCGCCCTCACTGCGGCCGGCACGATCGGTATTGGACTGTTCCCGGCGTGGTTCCTGAAGCTTGCGCAAGACTCCGTGTTCGGCGGCTGACCGATTGAGTTTGCAATGCATATCCCGACCGCATATCCTCGAAGATGGACGAAAGGAAAGCCCAAGTCGCTTCCCTAGGCCAGCCCGACCGGCCCTAAGGGGGCAGCCGTATCACGAGGTTGCTTCGGCGCCGACTTGGACAACGCGCCATGGCTGGAATGGAATTCCTGCCGGTACTTTTCATGACCGCCGGAATTGTCCTGGTGGCAGTGGCGACGATGTTTGTTTCCTCCCTGCTGCGCCCGGCCAATCCTTATCCGGCAAAGAACATGCCCTATGAATGCGGCATGGATCCCGCCGGCGAGGCCGCCGGCGGCAACTTCCGGGTCCAGTTCTTCGTGCTTGCCATCCTGCTGGTGGTCTTCGACGTCGAGACGATGTTCCTCTTCCCATGGGCGGTCGTGCTGAAGGAGATCGGCCTGGTCGGCTACATCGAGATGTTCGTCTTCATGCTGCTGCTGATCGTCGGGTTCGCCTATGCCTGGATGAAGGGAGCCCTGGAATGGGAGAAGTAGGCGGCACCATCCGCGACAGCGTGCTGTTCACCACGGCCGACAGCCTGGTCAGCTGGAGCCGCAGGTCTGCGCTGTGGCCGGAGACCTTCGGCATCGCCTGCTGTGCCATCGAGATGATCTCGGCCGGCTGCGCCCGCTATGATCTCGACCGCTTCGGCGTCGTCTTCCGGCCTTCGCCGCGCCAGTCCGACGTCATGATCATCGCCGGCACCGTGACGCGGAAATTCGCCCCCGTCGTGCGGCGCCTCTACGACCAGATGCCTGAGCCGCGCTGGGTCATAGCCATGGGCACCTGCGCCATCTCGGGCGGGGTCTATAACACCTATGCGGTTGTGCAGGGGGCGCAGACCTTCGTGCCGGTGGACGTGCACGTGCCCGGCTGCCCGCCGCGGCCCGAGGCGCTGATGCACGGATTCCTTTTGCTGCAGGAGAAGATCAAGAAGTCCCGCGCGTTGGCCGGGACGCCCTTCGAGCGGGTCACCGCATCATGAGCGCGGAGGCGCCCCTCGTTCCAGCGCTCATCGCCGAGCGTTTCGGCGGGGCGGTCGAGGATCTCGGTTTCGCCCACGGCATCCATGCCTTCGCCGCACCGCCCGACAGGATTGTTGAGATTTGCCGGTTCCTGAAGGAACAACCGGAGCTTCGTTTCGATTTCCTGTCCGACATCTGCGGGGTGGACCACCACCCCGAAAGGCCGCGCTACGAGGCCGTGTACCACCTCTATTCGCTGCCCAACAAATGGCGCGTCCGGATCAAGTGCCGCCTCGGCGATCCCCCGCATATCTCTTCGGTGACGGGCGTCTGGCGTACCGCCAACTGGCACGAACGCGAGGCCTGGGACATGTATGGGATTGTGTTTACGGACCATCCCGACCTGCGCCGGATCTATATGTGGGAAGAGTTCGAGGGCTTCCCGCAGCGCAAGGATTTCCCGCTGCGGGGCTACAGGGACACGCTCAATCCATTTGGTGCCGAGGGCCGGCCGCCGACCCAGCCCGACCTTGCCACCAAGGACATTCCGTAAGGGAGTTGCTGCACGACGGTGCCTTGAAATGACCGAAGTCACGGAACTCAGCAGGCCGGAAGGCGAGGCCTCCGCGATCAAGGAGGTGCTCCTCAACCTCGGCCCGCAGCATCCCAGTACGCATGGCGTGTTGCGCCTCGTGCTGGAGCTGGAGGGCGAGTATGTCGCGCGCGTCGATCCGCATATCGGCTACCTGCATCGCGGCACCGAAAAGCTGGCGGAGAGCTTCACCTACACGCAGATCTTTCCGCTGACCGACCGCCTCGATTACCTCTGCCCACCTTCGAACAACCTCGCCTTCGCGCTTGCGGTGGAGAAGCTATTGGGCATCGAGGCGCCGATCCGTGCGCAGTATATCCGCGTGTTGATGGCCGAGCTGGCGCGGATTTCCGGCCATCTGCTGATCACCGGTGCGCTGCCCATGGATCTGGGGGCCATGACCGCGCTGCTCTACGCCATGCGCGAACGCGAAATGATCATGGACCTCCTGGAGATGGTCGCGGGGGCCCGGATGCACACCTCGTTCTGCCGGGTGGGTGGCGTGCGCGAAGACCTGCCCGCTGAGTTCTTCCCGAAGATCAGGGAATTCTGCGCCATCTTCCCGAACCGGATCCGAGACTATGAGCGGCTTATCGAAGACAATCGGGTGTTCCTGAAGCGCACGCGGGGCGTCGGCGTGATCTCGGCCGAGGACGGCATCGATCTCGGCCTGAGCGGCCCGAACCTGCGTGCCTCGGGCGTCGACTGGGACATCCGCCGCGACGAGCCGTACGAGATTTACGACCGCCTGGAGTTCAACGTCGTCACGCGTGACGAAGGCGATTGCTACGCGCGCTGGCAGTGCCGGGTCGAAGAGATGCGCGAGAGCATGCGGATCATCGAGCAGTGTCTCGACCAGATGCCCGAGGGGCCGTTCCAGATCGATATGCCGACAGTCGCCTTTCCGGTGAACAAGGACAGGGTGCACTGTTCGATGGAAGCGCTGATCCAGCACTTCGACCTCGCTGCCTATGGCTTCAAGGTGCCAAAGGGCGAGGCGTATTCGGCGATCGAGGCGCCCAAGGGCGAACTCGGCTTCTACATCATCAGCGATGGGTCGGAAAAACCGTTCCGGATGAAGGTGAGAGCACCGTCCTTCGTCAACCTCCAGGGGCTCTTCGGGGTCAGCAACGCGCGCTACCTGGCGGACATGATCGCGGTGCTGGGCAGCCTCGACCCGGTGATGGCCGAAGTGGACAAGTAGCAGGGAGACGCCCGCGATGGGCATGCGCGAGAAGATCGAAGCAGCGGCAGGGCGATATCCCGACCGGCGGTCGGCGATCATGCCCGCTTTGCTCATCGCGCAGAAGGAGCACGGGCATCTGCCCGGCCCGGTGCTGGAGGAGGTGGCCGACGTGCTCGGCGTCGAGCGGATCTGGGTCTACGAGCTCGCGACCTTCTATACGCTCTTCCACACCGAGCCGGTGGGGATGTTCCATCTGCAACTGTGCGACAACGTCTCGTGCATGCTGCGAGGGGCGGAGGCACTGCTGGCCCACATGGAAGCGGTGCTGGGGATCGGGAAGGGCGGCACGACCTCCGACGGGCTGTTCACCCTGTCGACGGTCGAATGCCTCGGTGCCTGCGAGATGGCACCCGTGATGCAGGTCGGTGACGACTACCATGGCGACCTCGACGTGGCCCGCATCGACACCCTGCTGGACCACCTGCGCCGTGCAGGGTCCGGGGTACCTCTAGCCCCTCGGGCGGGAGCCTAGTGCCGTGTCGGAACGGGTGCTTCTCAGGAACGTGGACGTGCCGGACGGCCATCTGATCTCGGCCTATGAGGCCGGTGGCGGCTACCGGGCGCTGGCGAAGGCACTGCGTGAGCATACCCCCGACGAGATCATCGAACTGGTCAAGAACTCCAACCTGCGCGGTCGCGGCGGCGCCGGGTTCCCGACGGGCATGAAATGGAGCTTCGTACCCAAGCAGGCAAACAAGCCCAAATATCTGTGCTGCAACGCCGACGAGGGCGAGCCGGGCACCTTCAAGGACCGCATCATCATGGAGCGCGATCCGCACCAGTTGATCGAGGGGATGGCGATCAGCGCCTACGCGATCGGTGCGGAAACCGCCTATGTCTATGTTCGCGGGGAATACGTGTTGGCGATCCGGCGGCTGGAGCAGGCGATCGCGGAGGCACATGCCAAAGGGTATCTGGGAACGCGCATCCTGGGGGCGGATTTCAACTTCACCGTCCACGTCCATTGCGGCGCCGGCGCCTATATATGCGGCGAAGAGACGGCCATGCTCGACTCGCTCGAAGGCAAGCGGGCGCAGCCGCGCCTCAAGCCGCCGTTCCCCGCGGTCGCGGGGCTCTATGCCAGCCCGACCGTAATCAACAACGTCGAGACCCTGGTCTGCGTGCCGCATATCGTGAGCCGCGGAGCCGACTGGTTCCGTGGCATCGGCCCGGACAAGAGCCCCGGCCCGAAGCTCTATTGCGTGAGCGGGCAGGTGCGCAGGCCGGGCCTCTACGAGCTGCCGATGGGCATACCGTTGCGCGAACTGGTCGACGAGCATGCCGGAGGGGCGTTGCAGGGGCGCAAGGTCAAGGCAGTGATCCCCGGCGGGGTCTCGGCGTCGGTCATCCCCGAGAGCGGACTGGACGTCCGGATGGATTTCGATTCCCTGGCCGCAGTCGGCTCGATGCTGGGCTCGGCCGGGGTGATCGTGATCGACGACACGACCTGCATGGTGAAGGTCGCAACCCGCATCGTCGAGTTCTTCCACCATGAATCCTGCGGCAAGTGCACCCCCTGCCGCGAAGGGCTTAACTGGGTCTTCAAGGTGCTGCGCCGGATCGAGGCGGGGCAGGGCGCGCCCGACGACATCGAACAGTTGCAGGGGCTCTGCAAGGGCATCTTCGGCAACACCTTCTGCGCGCTGGGCGATGGTGCGGCGATGGGCTTGCGGGCGGCACTGGCGCATTTCGAGCACGAGTTCACCGCCCATATCGAGGAGCACAGGTGCCCCTTCCATTGAGAAGGCCGCGAGGAAGCGATGGTACGCGTCACGATCGACGATCATGAACTCGAAGTGGAGGCAGGCTCCACGATCCTGCAAGCCGCCCAATCGCTCGGCATCGAGATCCCGACCTTCTGCTACATGAAGCGCCTGCCGCCGCTTGCCTCCTGCCGCATGTGCCTGGTGGAGATCGCCGGGCTGAGGCGGCTTCAGCCCGCCTGTGCGACTGCCGTGGCAGATGGCATGGCGGTGCGGACGAACACGCCGCTGATCGAGGAGACGCGCTCCTCGATGCTCGACATGCTGCTTGCCAACCATCCCCTCGATTGCCCGGTCTGCGACAAGGGCGGCGAGTGCGAGCTTCAGGACATGGTGATGGCCTACGGGCCGCGCCGAAGCGGGTTCCGGGATCCCAAGCGCGTGTTCCACTCGCACGACATCCGCCTCAGCCCGGTCATCATCATGAACGTCAATCGCTGCATCCAGTGCCAGCGTTGCGTGCGCATGTGCGAGGAGGTGGTAGGCGCGGTAGCCCTCGGCACCGTCGAGAAGGGCATGGACACTGCCGTCACGGGCTTCGAGGGCAGTCTCGCCAGTTGCGACCAGTGCGGCAATTGCGTCGAGGTCTGCCCCGTCGGCGCGCTGATGAGCTTCCCCTACCGCTACAAGGCGCGGCCCTGGGACCTGGTGGAAACGGACACGGTCTGCCCGCATTGCGGCACCGGCTGCCAGCTCACCGTGGGTTCCCGCAAGGGCGAGTTCATGCGGGTCCGCTCCAAGGAGGAGCACGGGGTCAATCGCGAAACGCTCTGCGTGCGCGGCCGCTTCGGCCTCGACTTCGTGGCGAGCCGGGATCGCATCAGGTCGCCGATGATCCGCCGCGACGGCGCGCTGGCGCCGATCTCCTGGGACGAGGCGGGTGCCTATCTTCGCCGGCGCCTGTCGGAGGTCGGAGAGAAGAGTGCTGGCGGGCTGGTTTCGCCCCGCCTGCCCAACGAGGTGATCTACCAGTTCCAGAAGCTGATGCGCACGGTGTTCCGCACCAACAGCGTCGATTGTTCGTCGCGCTGGGTGATGCCTTTCGACATGCTTGGTCCGTTGGCCCGCTTCTACACCCGCGCCCCGCTGCAGGAGGTGCTGGGCAGTGACCGCGTGCTCGTCGTCGGCGGCAACGTGACGGAGGAAAACCCGGTCACCGAATATCTGCTGCGGGACAGCGTGCGGCGGCGTCGGGTCCAACTCCTCATACTTTCGGCGCGGCCGTCGCGGCTGGACGCCGATGCCCGCGCGGTGCTGCGCGTGCGGCCGGGCGCCGAGACGGTAGCCCTTGCCGCTGTGCTGGCCGAACTCACGGCCGCAGCGGGACAAGTACCCGGTGACCACACGTCGAATGGGGGCTCGGCTGCATCTGCCGACGACGGACGGCAGCGCCTTGCCGCAGCACTTCTCGACGGCAAGAGAGCCACGGTTTTCGTCAGCGTCGACCTGCTGAGATCGCCGCAATCGCGCGCAACGCTGCAACAGCTGGACAGCCTCCTGCAGCTCCTTCAAGCTCTGGGCAAGAACCCGCAGATGCAGTTCCTTTTCGACCGCGCCAACCAGCTGGGCGCGTGGGACATGGGAGCCCTGCCGATGGCTTTTCCCGGCTGGCGGGACGTTGCCGACAGTACGGCGCGCGCGAGCCTGGAGCAGGCCTGGAGGGCTGAAGTTTCCGCAGTTCCGGGAGCGGATTTCGGCGCCATGCTCGATCTCTGCGAGCAGGGCCGGATGGGCGCGCTCTACATCGTGGGAAGCGATCCGCTGGCGTCGTTTCCCGACCGCGGCCTCGTGCAGCGGGGGCTCGGTGCCGCCGATCTTCTGATCGTGCAGGATGCCTATCTCACGGAGACTGCTGCCCTTGCCGATGTCGTCCTGCCTGCCTCTGGCTACGGCGAAGAGACCGGGACGTTCACCAGCAATGAGGGCCGCGTCCAGAAAATCTCCAAGTTCCGCGAGCCTCCTTTCGAGGCACGTAACAACCTGACGATTTTCGATTTCGTCGCCACCCTTCGCGACAAGGTCCTGCAGCCATCGTCGCCGGACGAGGTCTTCGACGAGATCGCCCGGCTCGTACCCGCCTACCAGGGATTGACGCGGCAGGAACTCGGCCCGGATGGCGCTTTCACCAAGGCAGCGCCGGTGTCGCCCGCCGCAGGCGGCGCGGTCTCGCCGCCGCCCCAAGACGTCGGCAACGGGCTCGTTCTGGTCACCGGCAACGGCCTGTTCCATAACGGCTACCTTTCCGAGCGTTCTGAGATACTGAACACGGTCGCCGACGAGCCGTATGTGGAAATGAGTTCGCAGGATGCCAGCCGGCTCGGCTTGATCGACGGCAGTCCGGTGGTGGTGCGCTCGGCCAGGAGCGAACTGACGGCCAAGCTCAAGGTCAACCGGCATTTCCCGGAGGGCCTGGTCTTCGTGCCGGAGAACTACATCGCGTTGCGCCTCAACGCGCTGATGAGGCGGGGCGAATATCCGTGCCCGGTCGAGATAGAGCCGGCGCACACCAGTCTAACCGCGGCCGCCGCGGCCGGGACACGCCCCTTGGAGTTGGATATTTGAAGGGGAGTTGTCCCTTGAGCGAGGGGGCGAGTCGCCACAGATACTTGAGATGCAAAAGCGCAAGCGGAAGGGCCTGGTGCCCAGGCGGCGACAACAGCGCAGGGCCACCAGCGGGATGGTGGCGACAGGCAACGAGCGCCTTGCCGCACAACTGCGCAGGATCCTGGGCACCCACTACATGAACAGGTTCCAGTGCCGAAGACAGGGAGGAAAGTATGGCTGAAGGTTTGGCCCAGAAGGTCTGCACGCCTTGCCAAGGCGGGGTTCCACCGCTGACACCGGAGGAAGCCGGAAGCTACCTGTCCCAGACGCCAGGCTGGGAACTGAAGGACGACGGCCGCTGGCTGCGCCGCGAGTTCAAGTTCGCGAATTTCCGGGGCGCGCAGGATTTCATCGACAAGGTGGGGCGATTGGCCGAAGAACAAGGCCACCATCCAGACCTCTGTTTCGGCTGGGGCTACGCCACCATCTCGCTGCAGACCCACAAGATCGGAGGCCTGCACGAGAACGACTTCATCATGGCGGGCAAGATTGGTGAGTTGGCGGACCTGGGTGCGCGGGACGCGTGATCGCGCGACCTCCAGATACCGTCGTCAAACCGGATCTGTCGCATGGCCGATCTTGTCCAGCCGAGACTCGTCAACGAGCCATTCTCCGATCCCGTCCTGTATCTCGACTTCCGGTTCCGACGCCGTGCTTTGCTGTTCGACCTGGCGCGGACGCGAGTCAATGATAGCCGGTGCCGGCGATATAGTCGTGCAGCACCTGCTCGTTGCGCAGGGATTCGTCGAGCCGGTGCTTGACCACGTCGCCGATGCTGACCACTCCGGCGATGGCCTTGCCTTCGAGTACCAGCACATGACGCGTCCGCTGCTTGGTCATGATCGCCATGACGAGCGGCAGCCCGTCGCGGGCCGAGCAGGTGGCGACGTTGCGGTTCATGATGTCGGCGACAGCCATCAGCGGTGCGGCGGCTCCATGTTCGGCCACCGCGTTGCAGCAGTCCCGCTCGGAGAGGCTGCCGAGATATTCTCCTGCAACCCGGTTGACGACGACGAAGCCGATGTTGCTGTCGCGGAACAGCCGTAGCACCTCCACGACTGTCGTTTCAGGGGCGACCGAGACGACCCCGGGCGCTTTCGTCTTCAGGATTTCGCCTACAAGCATGTGCACCTCCCGCCCGCCAACCGGCGGATCGGACGCCGTCACCTCCGCCGGATGTTCCGCCACCAGTTGTAGCCTTGCGTGCCCGTGGCCTCGACGCGCACATCCTGTCCGGCCTGGAACTGCGCGGCGACCACGGCGCCCCCGCTGACCGCCTTGCCCGGCTTGGCAAGCAGGTCGTCGCGCCCCACGACAAGGTCGTCGGAAGAGAAGCTCGAGAATTCGTATTGCTGGCCGAGCGCGATCGCATCCGCCGGGCAGGCATCCTCGCACAGCCCGCAGAACAGGCAGCGGCTCATGTCGATCTCGAATTTCGCAGGCCGCCGGTTGCCCTTGTCATCCTCGTAGGGGACGACCTCGATGCAATAGCAGGGGCAGATCCGCGCGCAGAGTTCGCAGGCCACGCATTTGATCTCGCCCTCGGCGTCGCGCTTCAGGAAATGGTGTCCGCGATAGCGCTGGTAGGGGAGCCATTTCTCCTTGTCCGGATATTGCATGGTCACGGTCCGGGAGAACATGTAGCTGAACGTCAGCGCCAACGCGCTGCCGAGATCGGCGAAGTAAGCCCAGCCGATCCACTTTCCACCACTGTCCAACACACGCGACATCGCCGTCTCGCCATGGAACAGGCCATGGGCCTATAGGAAGGCAATACCCGTCACGATTATGTTCGCCAGAGAGAGTGGAAGCAAGACTTTCCACCCGATCGCCATCAACTGGTCGTAGCGGTAGCGCGGGAACGTGAAGCGGAACCAGATGAACAGGTAGATGAAGAACGCTACCTTGATCAGGAACCACAGGATCGGCGGCAGCGGGATCAGGACGCCGTTCCAGCCGCCGAAGAACAGCACCACCGAGAGCACCGAGATCAGCAGCATGATGGCGTATTCGCTGACCATGAAGAACGCGAAGCGGATGCCGCTGTATTCGGTGTGGAAGCCGGCACCCAGGTCGCCTTCCGCTTCCGAAAGGTCGAAGGGGATGCGCTGGGCCTCGGCGAGGCCCGCGATGAAGAACACGAAGAAGCCGATCGGCTGGTAGACGATGAACCAGACATCGGATTGCGCGCGCACGATGTCGAGCAGGCTCATGGATTGCGCCAGCATCACGACGCCGATCACCGCGAACCCCATCGGGATCTCGTAGCTGATCATCTGGGCGCAGGTCCTGAGGCTGCCGAGCACGGCGTATTTGCTGTTTGCGGCCCATCCGCCGAAGATGACGCCGTAGACCTCTATGCCGATGACCGCCAGGATGAAGAGCAGCGCCACGTTCATGTTCGAGGCATAGAGCGTGATCTCGTTGCCGAGCACGGAGACGCTTTCCCCGAAGGGGATTGCGACGAACACCACGAAGGGCGGTGCAAGGGCGAGGACGGGCGCCAGCTTGAACAGCAGCCGGTCGGCGTCGGCCGGAATGTGATCCTCTTTCGTCAGCAGCTTGATGCCGTCCGCCACCGGCTGCAGCAATCCGTGCCAGCCCACCCGCATCGGGCCCATCCGCTGCTGCATGTGCCCGGCGACCTTGCGTTCGAGCCAGGTCAGCGGCAACGGCAACAAAAGCAGCGCCGCGATCAGGATCGCGACCTTGAGGGCGATGAGGCCAAGGGCGACGAGAAGCTCCATTCGGCGGCACCATGAGGCGACGGCATGCGCCGTAGCCAACTGTTGGCTGCGGCCAAGAACCCGGCGAGGTTCGGCCGGTTCGCAACCGAAGCCGGCCAGGTTTCGAAATTCCCCACGAAGGTATCACAACCTGGCCGGGTTGTCCCCGGACAGGTTATCTTGCGCTGCAGTCTTGGCGGTTGCTGCGCCAGCGACCTGTCGATGCAGATCGGTTTACCTTCACATTTTCGCGATCTTTTTCGCGAAGCGCGCAAATCCGGCACTTGGCACGCGGTTCGCTGCCAATTGCCGCATTCCGCAGGCCTGAGCGTTGCCGACCTAATGCCGAACGCGCCTCTTGCCCTGCCCGATGCAGCGACAGGGAGCGCGCCCATGCCTTAGGCGCGGAAGTGCCTTGGATGGATAGTCAACCTAAACGGATACGGAGACCTATATGGACCAACCAGCCAGGACGACAGGGCGAAGCCTCCGCGGCACGGCCGCATCAGCCGCAACGCGTAGCACGCGATTGCGGGGACTTGCCCTCGCTGCCGCCATGCTCGCGGCAGGGCCTGCGGCCGCGCATGAATTCACGGCGGCGATCCTGAGCGTTGGCGAGGGGCGCGAGGCGCGGCTGGCCGAGGCGGTGCGGGGCTTTCTCCTGGCGGCCGAAGAGCGCGATGGACATGGCGGCCAGACGTCCGATGGCCATATAGGCGGGGTGGACGTGAACATCCTGCCCTTGCCGGCCGAGGCCGCCGGGGGCGTCGGCGATCTGAACGGCCGGCCTGACGCGACGCCTCACGTGGTGGTGGTCGTTGGTCCTGAGAAAGAGGCCTCAACGGCGATGGCGGAGGCTTCGGCGAACAGTGCCGTCCTGCGTCCAGGCACCTTGCCGGCGCGCGCCGTGTGGACCGACGCCGCGGCGGCCGACAGCTTCGCCGAGCGCTACCGCAGCGCCTATGGCACCGCGCCGACGGAGGCCGCGGCTGAGGGCTACAACGCCGCGCGCCGTCTCGATCTTGCAATCCGCCCGCTCGACGGCACGGAACCGCGCGCGGAACTGGCATCGGCGCTGGCGAAAACCGAAGCCGGCATCGACTGGTAGAGGTTACGCACCTGCAAAAGGACGATGGCACTCGTGCGGGTGCCATCGGTCATTCTTGGCGAGGCTCGCGCTCAGCACTGCCAGAAGTGGGCACGCTTCATGCGGTAGCCCGGCTGCTCGCTGCCGCCCGGCTCTTCGTCGCTCGACGGATGTTCGGCGGTGCGCACCTTATGCTCGCCCTCCTCAGCGGCCTCCGGGTCGTCTTCCGCGGCCTTGTGGTAGTAGGTGTCGTTCGGGTCGCGATAGTTCTTCGCTGGCTTGCGGATGTGATTTTCGTCGTCTTGCGGCACCATTGTTTGTCTCCTGGGTTCCTGAGACAACATGCGGTGGAACGTATGGTTCCTTCAGGCCGCGGCGCGGCCGGATCGCTCTTGATCGGTGAATTATAGCACCGTTGCGCCGCGCGCCCAAAATTCATGCGCGAGATGCACACAGGTATGGCGTCTGCTGAAACTCAGATGCTGTGAGGGAAATGGCTGGGGCGCCAGGATTCGAACCTGGGAATGTCGGTACCAAAAACCGATGCCTTACCGCTTGGCGACGCCCCATTGAGACGCTGGCGATTCATATAGCGAGCCGCTGGCGAGTCAAATCGACCGCCGCCTTATATGCAGTGCGCGGCAAAAGCACAACGCGCCTTCGCCGCTTTTCCAAACTCGCAGCCTACTCGCCCCAGACGGCCAGTTCGTTGCCGGCAGGGTCGGTGAAATGGAAGCGTCGGCCGCCCGGGAAGGAGAAGATCGGCTTGACGATGGTGCCGCCCGCTTCCTCGACGGCCCGAAGCGTCGCCTCGAGTTCTTCCGAATAGAGGATCGGAAGCGGCTTTGCCGGCACTTGCGCCTGGAAACCACCTTCGAGCCCTTCGTCGAAGGCCGCATAGTCGGGGCCATAGTCGGTGAAGGTCCAGCCGAAGGCAGAACTGTAGAAGGCCTTCACATGATCCATCGTGCCGGTGGTCGCGGCCATCTCGATGTAGTCCAGCTTGCCGGTCTTTCTCATCGCGGTCTCCTGTATTTGTTCCTGAAATGTTCTATATCGCGATGCCCGCTCGCGCAAGCGAAAGCAGGGCCAGCGGGCATTAATCGATTGTAGGACATGACGTTTCGGAACTCCGCCTTGCCTTTCGCAGCGCAGCAACATATCGCTCCCCGAGAAGCGTGCGGCAGCCACCGCCGCTCCACACAGTCGGCGAGGAGAGAGCATGACCAAGTGGGTTTACAGGTTTGGCGACGGTGCGGCGGAGGGCCGCGCAGGCGACCGCAACCTGCTCGGAGGCAAGGGGGCCAACCTCGCCGAGATGTGCAGTCTCGGCCTGCCGGTACCGCCCGGTTTCACCATCACCACCGAGGCCTGCAACTGGTTTTATGCCAATGGCCGCAAGTATCCCGCATCGCTCGAGGCCGATGTTCGCGAGGCGCTCGACCATGTCGGCGCGCTGACCGGCCGCAGCTTCGGCGATCCCGAGAAGCTTTTGCTCGTCTCCGTCCGCTCGGGCGCCCGCGCGTCGATGCCGGGCATGATGGACACCGTCCTCAATCTCGGCCTCAACGACGTCACCGTCGAGGCGCTCGCCAAGGATGCCGGCGATCCGCGCTTCGCTTACGACAGCTACCGCCGCTTCATCACCATGTACTCCGACGTGGTGCTCGGCCTCGACCATGAGGTGTTCGAGGAGATCCTGGAGGACGAGAAGGGCCGGCTGGGCCATGAGCTCGACACCGATTTCTCGGCGGCCGAGTGGCGGCACGTCATCACCCTCTACAAGGCCAAGGTCGAGGAGGAGCTCGACCGTTCGTTCCCGCAGGATCCACATGAGCAACTGTGGGGTGCGATTGGCGCGGTCTTCTCGAGCTGGATGAACCATCGCGCGATCACCTATCGGCGCCTGCACGACATTCCCGAGAGCTGGGGCACGGCGGTCAACGTCCAGGCCATGGTGTTCGGCAACATGGGCGACACCTCCGCAACCGGCGTCGCCTTCACCCGTAACCCGTCCACGGGCGAGAAGATGCTCTATGGCGAGTTCCTGGTGAACGCGCAGGGCGAGGACGTCGTCGCCGGCATCCGTACGCCGCAGAACATCACCGAGGCCGCGCGTATCGCCGCCGGCTCCGACAAGCCGTCGCTGCAGAAGCTGATGCCCGACGCGTTCAACACTTTCGTGGCGATCTCCAATCGTCTCGAACAGCACTATCGCGACATGCAGGACCTCGAGTTCACCATCGAGCGCGGCAAGCTGTGGATGCTGCAGACCCGCTCGGGCAAGCGCACCGCCAAAGCAGCTCTCAAGATTGCCGCCGAGATGGCCGGCGAAGGGCTGATCACCAAGGAAGAGGCGATCTGTCGGATCGACCCGTCGGCGCTTGACCAACTGCTGCATCCGACGATCGATCCGAAGGCCCAGCGCGAGGTGATCGCCGTCGGCCTGCCGGCGTCGCCAGGGGCTGCCACCGGCGAGATCGTGTTCTCGTCGGACGAGGCCGAGGAACTGAAGTCGGCCGGGCGCAAGGTCATCCTCGTCCGGGTCGAGACGAGCCCCGAGGACATCCACGGCATGCACGCCTCGGAAGGCATCCTGACGACGCGTGGTGGCATGACCAGCCACGCGGCGGTGGTCGCCCGCGGCATGGGCAAGCCCTGCGTTTCCGGCGCCGGCTCGCTGCGCGTCGACTACCGCACCGGAACCCTGGTGGCGATGGGGCATACCTTCCGCAAGGGCGACATCATCACTATCGACGGCGGCAACGGTCAGGTGCTGAAGGGCTCCGTGCCGATGCTGCAGCCGGAATTGTCGGGCGATTTCGCCGCTATCATGGAATGGGCGGACGCGGCGCGGCGCATGAAGGTGCGCACCAATGCCGAGACGCCGGCCGACGCCCGCATGGCGCGCTCCTTCGGCGCCGAGGGCATCGGGCTCTGCCGCACCGAGCACATGTTCTTCGACGGCGACCGCATCGTCGCCATGCGCGAGATGATCCTCGCCGACACCGAGAAGGACCGCCGCAAGGCGCTGGACAAGCTGCTGCCGATGCAGCGATCGGATTTCATCGAGCTGTTCGAGATCATGGCCGGCCTGCCGGTGACCATCCGCCTGCTCGATCCGCCGCTGCACGAGTTCCTGCCCAAGACCGAGGAAGAGATCGCCGAGGTCGCCGAGGCGATGAACGTCCCGGCCGACAAGCTGCGCCAGCGCACCGACGCCCTGCACGAGTTCAACCCGATGCTCGGCCATCGCGGCTGCCGGCTGGCCGTCTCCTATCCGGAGATCGCCGAAATGCAGGCGCGCGCCATCTTCGAGGCCGCGGTCGAGGCCGGCAAGAAGACCGGAAGCCCTGTGGTGCCGGAGATCATGGTGCCGCTCGTGGGCCTCATGAAGGAACTCGACTACGTCAAGGGACGCATCGATTCCGTTGCCCAGAGCGTGATGCAGGAGAGCGGCGTCAGGATCGACTACCTAACCGGCACGATGATTGAGCTGCCGCGCGCCGCGATCCGTGCCCATGTGATCGCGGAGGCCGCGGAGTTCTTCTCGTTCGGCACCAACGACCTCACCCAGACGACGTTCGGCATTTCGCGCGACGACGCGGCGTCCTTCCTGGAAACCTACCGCCAGAAGGGCATCATCGACCAGGATCCGTTCGTTTCGCTTGATATCGACGGTGTCGGCGAACTGGTCAAGATCGCAGCCGAGAAGGGCAGGGCGACGCGCCCCGAGATCAAGCTCGGCATTTGCGGCGAGCACGGCGGCGATCCCGCCTCGATCCGCTTCTGCGAAAGTGTCGGCCTCGACTATGTGTCCTGTTCGCCGTTCCGCGTTCCGATCGCAAGGCTGGCGGCCGCACAGGCCGCGGTGAAGGCGAGGGGCTAAGCCGGCGGCCATTATCGCGCCAATATTCGGGCGCCAGTGACCGACCTATCGGACACTGGCCCTCGGAAATTCCCATGCGCACATTTGGCAGGTTGTTGATCGCTGCGGGCTTGGCCGCGGTTCTGGCGACCAGTGCCTCGGCTGCCGCCCTCGTCGAGCCCAAGCTGCACCTCAGGCTAAGCGGCGAGGCGCACCCGCGGGTAGCGCTCACGCTCGACGCCTGCGGTGGCAGGACCGATGAGCGCATCCTGTCCGCATTGGTGGCCAACCGGATACCGGCGACGATCTTCGTCACGGGCACATGGCTTAAGCGCAATACCGGCGCGCTCGCGATGATGAAGGCGCACCCGGATCTCTTCGAACTCGAGGACCATGGCGCAAGGCACATCCCTGCGGTCGACGTGCCAAGCACGATCTACGGGCTCAGGAGCGCGGGCAGCGCCGAGGCGGTGACGGCGGAGGTCGAGGCGGGCGCATCCGCGCTTGTCGGCCGGGGCGGGCCGGCGCCAAGGTGGTTTCGCGGTGCCACGGCAAAATACAGCCAAAGTTCGATAGCCGAGATCCGCCGGCTCGGCTTCCGCATCGCCGGTTTCTCGGTCAATGGCGACGGCGGCTCGCTGCTGAGCGCCGGCGAAACCGAGCGCCGCGTTTCATCGGCGCGGGACGGCGATGTCATCATCGGCCACATCAACCAGCCGACCCACGCCGCCGGAGCAGGACTTGTCAGGGGACTGCTTGACCTCAAGGCGAAAGGCTACGCCTTCGTCCGGTTGGACGATGCCGAGGATGCCGGGACCGATAGCACGACAGGTTAGGGCTGCTCGTCAGGCCGCCGCGCAGAAGGCCTCGACCACGCCGACATAGGCCTCCGCCAGCTTCGCGAGCGGGCTGTTGCTGCGTGCTGCCGATTCCACCTTCAGCTTGCCGCCCTCTATGGGAAGCGAGAGCAATAGGAACTGGCGACGTGCGCCTTCGCCGATGGAGGCGGCCGCGACGTGCTTCTCCTGCCCGTCCTCGTCTATGCGCATCTTGAACAGGAGAATGCCGCCGAACGATTCCAGGGCCTCGTCGACGACGTGCGCGAACTCATCCTCGGTGACGAACTCCGGCGCGGGCAACGCCGGCTCATCGGCTGCATGGAGTGTTGTGAGCACTTCGATCGCCGATTCGCCGGCCTCGCTGCCTTCTGTCGATTCGGTCTTTTCGGAAGTCGAAATTTCAGGTTCCGCTGCGACGACAGTGTCGAGCGATTCAGGCTCGATCGGTTCGTCCGACGCCTCGGCGACGGGAAGTTCGCTTTCGGCGGATACCGAGGTCTCGGGTTCCTCGGACTCGGCCGCTGCCGTTAGTGCGTCGCCGTCGTTCCGCTGCTCGTCATCTAGTTCTGCGAGCGATTCTGAATCTGCGATCGCTTCGAGAGTGGCCAGTGGGTCGACGGCAGACTCCAGTGCCTCGCCGGGGAGGGACAACTCTTGCGATGCCGCTACGTGCTGCGGAATGCCTGATTCTTCCGCATGGGGCTGCGTAACCATGTGATCCCTCACATTGCTCTACCCACGCGCCCGTTGGGAAAGGTTAACCCGGACCGTGGCCGCAATATGGCCACAAGTCATGAAGCCGGCGCACCGGTCAGGCTAGACAATCGCCGGATTGCACGCCCAAAATGCCCCCGAATGATCTGGGAGGATCCAATGCTCGGACTGATGCAGGAGTGGCCGCTGCTGTGCCACAAGATCTTGGACCATGCCGCAACGCAGCACCCGCATCGCGAGGTCGTTTCCAGGTCGATCGAAGGGCCGATCGTCCGCACCACCTATGCTGATCTGAGGACCAGGGCGCTGAAGGTCGCTCAGCGTCTCGACCGGGACGGCTTCAAGACCGGCGAGCGCATCGCGACGTTGGCCTGGAACAGCGCGCGCCACATGGAGGCGTGGTACGGCATCATGGGCATGGGCGGGGTCTACCACACGCTCAATCCGCGCCTCTTCGCCGAGCAACTCGTCTGGATCATGAACCACGCACAGGACCAGGCCCTGTTCGTCGACCTGACCTTCGTGCCCCTGGTCGAGAAGATCGCGGCGCAGGTGCCGTCGCTGAGACGGATCATCGTGCTTACCGATGCCGAGCACATGCCCCAGACGACGCTGGCGAACGCCGTCGCCTACGAGGACTGGCTGGCCGACACCGACGGGGACTACGCCTGGAAGCAACTGGACGAGCATGCCGCGGCCGGGATGTGCTACACGTCGGGCACGACGGGCGACCCCAAGGGTGTCGTCTACAGCCACCGGTCCAACGTGCTCCACGCCATGATCGCGGTCATGCCCGACGCGATGGGCATTTCGGTGCGCGACGTGGTCATGCCCGTCGTCCCGATGTTCCACGCCAACGCCTGGGGGCTGGCCCAGAGCGCGCCGATGATCGGCTCAAAGCTGGTGATGCCTGGCGGCAAGATGGACGGCGCGTCGATCTACGAACTGCTCGACACGGAGCGCGTCACCTTCACGGCGGCCGTGCCGACGGTCTGGCTGATGCTGCTGCAGCATCTGGAGGAAACCGGCAAGAAGCTGCCGCACCTCGACAAGGTGGTGATAGGCGGGTCGGCATGCCCGCGCGTTGTGACGGAGAAGTTCGAGCGCAATTACGGCGTCGAGGTCATCCATGCCTGGGGCATGACGGAAATGTCGCCGCTCGGAACATTGTGCACCCTGAAGCCCGAATACGAGGACCTCGAGGGCGGCGACCGGCTCAACATCCAGCAGAAGCAGGGCTACACCCCCTTCGGCGTCGAGATGAAGGTCACCGACGACGACAACAACGAACTCCCCTGGGACGGGAAGACGTTCGGACGGCTCAAGGTGCGCGGCCCGGCGATCTCGGCCTCCTACTATGGCGGCGCAAGCGCGGACCAGTTCGATCATGACGGCTGGTTCGACACGGGCGACGTCGCCCATATCGATTCGCACGGATACATGCAGATCACCGACCGGTCCAAGGATGTCATCAAATCCGGCGGCGAATGGATTTCGAGCATCGAACTGGAGAATCTCGCCGTCGCCCACCCCGACGTGCAGGAGGCCGCGGTGATCGGGGTGAAGCACTCGCGCTGGGACGAGCGTCCGCTTCTGGTCATCGTGCGCAAGCAGGGCAAGGAGCCCGCCAAGGCCGAAATCCTGGCGTTCCTTCAGGGCAAGGTGGCGAAGTGGTGGATGCCCGACGACGTCGCATTCGTCGACGAGATTCCGCATACGGCGACCGGCAAGATCCAGAAAACCACGCTGCGCGACCGGTTCAAGGACTACCGGCTGCCCACGGACTCGGCCGCATGATCGATGCGAAGGCGAGGGAATAGCTCGCCTTTGAGCTTCAACGGCGAAAGGAATCCCTTTAATCTGTGGGGACAGCCGATCTGTGCCGCCGTGGGGAGCGGCCGGCTGCACTAGTCCGCAGTGGGTAACGGGGTTCGATGGTCGAGTTTCACACTAGGTATGTCGTGCCGCGGACGACCCGTGCCGCTGGCCTGTCGAGGGGCATGGCCTCGTTCGCTGCCGTCCTGCTCGCGACGGCGGTGCTGGGTCATCGGCGTGGTCTGGTCGACACCACCGCCTTTTTCTGGGTCATGGGCATCGTGGCGCTCTTGGCAGCCTTTGCCCTTCTGTTTTCGGGCCTGGCCTTCTCGCGGCTCTGGAAGTTCGGCGACCAGGGAGGCCACGACCTGACCGTCGGTGCCGTGCTGGCGCTGGTGGTGCTGGCTCCCTTTGCCTATATCGCCTACCAGATAGCCACCTTTCCGATGCTGCGCGACATCTCCACGGATCTCGACGATCCGCCTGCGTTGACGGCTGCGGCATCGTTGCGGACGTCGGCGATGAACCCCCTGGCGCCGAGTTCGCTCGGTCAGCACACCTTGCAAACGGAGGCCTATCCCCTCGTCGTGGGACGCCGCTACGACCTGTCGCTCGACCGCGTCCTGGCAAGCGTCGAGGCGGTGCTCGACCGTCAGGGCTGGCAAATCGTCGTGCCACCGCCGCCGGCCGACGAAGCCATGGGCGACGTGAACATTGAAGCCGTCGCGCGCACGCTCATCCTGGCCCTGCCGTCCGACGTGGCGATCAGGGTCGTCGACGACGGCGACCAGACTTTCGTCGACATGCGCGCGGCTTCGCGCTACGGCCGCCATGACCTCGGCATCAATGCCGGGCTCATCTCGGCCTTCCTGACCGAACTGGACCAGGAGATCGCAACCCAGGCAGGCACGGCGACGCCGGCAGCGCAGGAATAGCGTGAGCTAGGGCGCGGGGGCGTAGGTGGCTTCGAGCGAGGGCGCGCCATCGCTGACGACTCTACCCGTACCGACGAGGTCCTCCAGATGCGCGAGGACCGACAGGCTGGCCGCTCCGAAGAGGCGCGGATCGGTGTCGCGATAGATCGCCTTCACGATGTCTGGGATTGAACGGTCGCCGGCGGCCAGCCGTTCGAGTATGGCGCGTTCGCGCATCTTGCGATGCGCCTTCAGTCCGCGCACGAATTTCTGCGGAGCCGTGACAAGCCCGCCATGGCCGGGCAGGTAGAACCGGTCGTCGCGTTCGATCAGGCGGTCGAGCGATGCCATGTAATCGGACATCGCGCCGTCCGGTGGTGCCACGATCGAGGTCGACCAGGCCATGACGTGATCGGCCGAGAACAGGATGCCGGTGCCTTCGAGGGCGAAAGCCGCATGGTTCGCCGCATGGCCTGGCGTGAGCACCGCGCGCAGCGCCCACCCGTCGCCGTCGACGAGGCCGGAATCACCGATCGCCAGGTCGGGCACGAAATCAGTGTCGCTGCTGGCGTCGAGCGCCGGCACTTCCCCGAGGCGCAGGGCACGCGCGGTCCGGTGCGGCCCTTCCGCCACCGTCTTGGCGCCGGTCAAAGTCTTCAGGCGCGCCGCGAGAGGCGAGTGGTCGCGGTGCGTGTGGCTTACCAGAATATGGCTGACCGGGCGGCCGGCGATGAAGCGCATGAGCGCGTCGAGATGGGCGTCGTCGTCCGGTCCCGGATCGATCACGGCAAGGGTGTCCTTGCCGACGATGTAGCTGTTGGTGCCGTGGAACGTGAAAGGGCTGGGGTTGTTCGCGGTCAGCCGCACCACCCCGTCAGCGATGGGCACGGCCTGGCCGTATGCCGGTTCGAAGCGTGTGTCGAAGTCTAGGGACATGGCCTGATAGCTGTGCGTTCCAGTGCCTTACGGCAAATTCGTTTGCCGCTTAGCATGGAAGACAATATAGGGAAAACCACGTCGTAAGGCTTCGACGAACAGACCAAGAGGTTCCAAATGGCCGTTGCATCCAGCAGTTCTACTGCACTCGTCTCCATGGCGCTGCCCGAAAAGGGAGCTCTTCGCCTGGCAACCCAGGTCCTGCTTGCCATCGGCGGCTCGTTGCTGCTCGTCCTCTCGGCGAAAACCAAGGTCGTGCTCGGACCGGTCGACATGTCGCTGCAGACGCTGGTCGTGCTCGGCATCGGCGCCGCCTACGGATTGCGTCTCGGGCTCGCCACGCTGCTGCTCTACATGGCCCAGGGTGCAGCCGGCCTGCCGGTGTTCCAGAGCACGCCTGAGAAGGGCATCGGCGTCGCCTACATGCTCGGCACCACTGGCGGTTATCTGGCCGGCTTCGTCGCCATGGCGGCAATCGTCGGATGGGCGGTCGACCGCGGCTGGGGCCGCAGCCTGCTCAAGATGCTCGCAGTGATGCTCGTCGCCGAGGTGGTCATGATGGCGATGGGCTATTCTTGGCTTGCCATGCTGATCGGCGCCGACAAGGCCTGGCAGTTCGGCGTCGTTCCATTCATCGTTCCCGACCTCATCAAGGTCGCACTTGCCGCGGCCGCTGTGCCGGCCATCTGGGCGCTGATCCCCAAGAAGGCCTGACGGGTACGCAATTAGTGGTTTCGGAAACGCTCCGGTCTTACAAGGGCCGGGGCGTTTTTCTTTGAGTGATGCGGAGCGCAGATATCATGACGGTTCTGGTTACGGGCACGGCGGGCTTCATCGGCTTTCATGTCGCCAGGCGACTGCTCGCCGACGGCTACGAGGTGGTCGGCTTCGACAGCGTCACCGACTACTACGAGACCTCGCTCAAGCGGGCGCGCCTCGCCATGCTCGCCGAGCACGGCGACTTCAGCTTCATCGAGGCCGATCTCTCGGATGCGGCGGCGGTCCGTTCGGCCTTCGCCTGCCGGCCGCAGCTGGTCGTTCACCTGGCGGCCCAGGCCGGGGTGCGCTACTCGCTCGACCATCCGCAGGCCTATGTCGACGCCAACATCACCGGCTTCCTCAACATTCTCGAGAACTGCCGGGCGTCGATGCCCAGGCACCTTGTCTATGCCTCGTCGAGCTCGGTCTATGGCGGCAACAAGAAGCAGCCCTACTCGCCGCGCGACGGCGTCGACCATCCGGTCAGCCTCTACGCCGCCACCAAGAAGGCCAACGAACTGATGGCCCATACCTACAGCCATCTGTTCGGGATTCCCGCCACCGGCCTGCGCTTCTTCACCGTCTACGGCCCCTGGGGCCGGCCGGACATGGCGTACTACAAGTTCACCCGCTCGATTTTCGCGGGCCAGCCCATCGACGTCTACAACGGCGGCGACATGTACCGGGACTTCACCTACATCGACGACATCGTCGAGGGCATCGTGAGGCTCATGGACCTGCCGCCCAAGCCGGACCCCGACTACGACGTGGCAACGGGCGGCGCTTCGGGCAGCTGGGCTCCGCACCGGGTCATGAACATCGGCAACCGCCGCAAGGAACATCTCATGGAGATGATCCGGGTTCTCGAGCGGGCGACCGGCCGCGAGGCGATCAAGAACTTCATGCCGCTGCAGCCTGGCGACGTGCTGAGCACATGGGCCGACGTCACTGACCTGGAGGCGCTGATCGGCGAGCTTCCACACACGCCGATCGAGGAGGGGCTGGTCCGCTTCGTCGACTGGTACGGGCGCTACTACAAGGTGCAATAGCGCACCGACCCGTCAGACATATTGGCCACCGGTCGCGGAACTGCCGGCGGCATTCCCGGGGAGGTAGTTCGCGCCACCCCCGGCATTGATGCAGCCATTCTGGGTGACGCTGTAGCGCGGGCCGGTCGCTGCTCCCGCGAACGTCATACCGCTGCACAGGATGTCGCCGCCCTGGCATGAGGCGAAGGCGGACGCAAAGGCCGGCGAGCCGGACAGGGTCACGGTGCGTCCCTCGACGTCGACGATGCCGCCGCTCCGCGCCAGCCAGTGGACGGGCGCCGCGCCGCCGATCGCATAATTGCCGACCGCCGATGCGACGCCGTTCTTCTGGCAGGCGAGGTGGCCCTGGGCGCAGGCGCCGAACCGGACGTTCTGGAACTGCACCGCCCCTCCATCGGAGTTGAGCCCGTATCCGGCCGACGTCGTGCGCAGCTCGAGATCCCTCACCAGTGCGCGCGTGCCGGCCGATGCAGTGACCGCGCTCGCAGAGGTGGCCGTGATCACCACGTTGCCGGGCGCGGCACCGTTGCCGGCGAGCACGAGACTACCGGCGCCGCCCTGACCGGTAGTTGCCGGCAGCGAGACCGCGCCGGCGTAGGTGCCGTCGGCGATCTGGACCGTCACCGCGAAGCCGCCGAAATCGATGCCCGCGGCAGCGTTCAACGCCTTCTGGATCGTCTGGAAGGCGCCGCCACTTGTGTTGGCGAGTCCGTTGTTCGCATCCGATCCGTCGGTCCTCACGTAGTACACCCTGTTGGCGGCGAGCCTTTCGCGAATGTTCCTCTTGGTCACGACCTGATTGTCGTCGGTCAGGTCGGGCGCTTGCGACAGCAGGACACGGCCGTCTGTCCTGTTGACCTTCAGGGCTTCGGTCCAGGCGATGCCGTCGGGCGAAACCTTGACATGCCAGTCGTCGTCGCCCGTAAGTCCGAACTCGGCGCGGCCGGAGTAACCGGTCTGGAAGAGCAGGGATGCGGTGTCGCCGGCCGTCGCCTTGTTGATCTTGACCTGGTGGCTGGCCCCCTGGTTGTCGAACAGGACGGCCGGGCTCTTGACCGACAGCCGGTTGGTAGCGTCGGCAGCGGCATTGACGCCTACCATGGGCACAGGATTGGCGCCGAGGGCGACGGCGTCGACCCAAGTCGTTCCATCAAAGGCGAAAAGGCGCTGCTCGTCCTCGACCCATGCCAGCCACCCTTTGACAGGCTCGTAAAACGTCCAGGCGCCGTCCTGCCAGGCGGCGATCTGGCCGGGCTTGCCGCTCCAGGCGCCTGTCGGTGCCGGAGCCACGATGTAGCGGTCGCCCTTGGACGGCGCAGCCGGCGCAGCCGCAACATGGCGGTCGAGTACCGACAACTGGACAAGCGCGTCGAGCGCAATCAGCGCCTCGTTGTGGGTCACATGCTTCTGGGCCTGAGACGGCATGATGAAGGGCATCTTCAGATTGGTTGTTTGTTCCAAGGCGCGCTCCTGTGGTTGCTGTCCCTGCATTATCGAGCGGGTCGGAAGGGGGTGGAGAAACGAGCCGATTTGTTCACGCCACGGCGACACCGGAGGTGGCCGGGAAAGCCTGTGCGGCCGGCGTTTGCCAGGGTCAGGATTTTCCCTTTCGCCGCTCCTTGCCGGGTTCTGGTGGAAATGATTTCCGGCGCACCCGGTCCGGGCGGCAAAAGACGACCCGGTTGACCGCCCATTTTGGACATCGTCTTCTTGCGACATCGCGGGATTATGGGAAACTGCGCGCAACAGGCCGCAAACGCACTGAAGCTGCGGCTATCGAGCGCTTTGCGAAGGCCTTTCAATGCTTGCCAGACTGACGCACCTCGACCGTCTCGAAGCCGAGGCGATCCACATCTTCCGTGAAGTCGCTGCGACCTTTTCCAAGCCGGTGATGCTCTATTCGGTGGGCAAGGACTCTTCCGTCCTCTTGCATCTCGCGATGAAGGCCTTCTATCCGGCCAAGCCGCCGTTCCCCTTCCTGCATGTCGACACGACGTGGAAGTTCCGCGAGATGATCGAGTTCCGCGACGCCATGGCGCGCGAACTCGGCTTCGACCTTCTGGTCCACGTGAATGCGGACGGCGTTCGCGACAACATCAATCCCTTCGATCACGGCTCGAACACCCATACCCACGTAATGAAGACCGTCGGGCTGCGCCAGGCGCTCGACAAATACGGCTTCGACGCAGCCTTCGGCGGCGCGCGGCGCGACGAGGAGAAGTCGCGCGCGAAGGAACGCATCTTCTCGTTCCGCAATGCCCAGCATGCCTGGGACCCGAAGAACCAGCGGCCGGAGATGTGGAAGATCTTCAACACGCGCGTCTCGCCCGGCGAGTCGATCCGCGTCTTCCCGCTCTCCAACTGGACCGAACTCGATATCTGGCAGTACATCCTGCAAGAGAATATCCCGATCGTGCCGCTCTACTTCGCCAAGAAGAGGCCGGTGGTCGAACGCGACGGCATGCTGATCCTGCGCGACGACGATCGCATGAAGCTCAGGCCCGGCGAGGTCGTCGAAAACAGGCTCGTGCGCTTCCGCACGCTCGGCTGCTATCCGCTGACGGGTGCCATCGAATCCGATGCAGATACGCTCGAGGCCATCGTCGGCGAGATGCTGACCGCCCGCACTTCCGAACGCCAGGGCCGCCTGATCGACCGCGACGAGGCCGGGTCGATGGAAAAGAAGAAGCGCGAAGGGTATTTCTGAAAATGCGCCACGCCATCGCAAACGAGATCGAGGTCGTCGAAAGCGTCCGCGAATACCTGGCCTCCCAGGAGCGCAAGTCGCTGCTGCGCTTCCTTACCTGCGGATCGGTTGACGACGGCAAGTCGACGCTGATCGGCCGGCTGCTCTCGGACACCAAGCAGATATTCGAGGACCAACTCGCCGCGCTTGAGCGCGACTCGCGCAAGCACGGCACGACCGGCGAGGACGTCGATTTCGCGCTCCTGGTCGACGGGCTGGAGGCGGAGCGCGAGCAGGGCATCACGATCGACGTCGCCTATCGCTTCTTTGCCACGGCGAAGCGCAAGTTCATCGTCGCCGATACGCCGGGCCACGAGCAATACACGCGCAACATGGCCACCGGCGCCTCGACGGCCGACCTGGCCATCGTGCTGGTCGACGCGCGCCAGGGCGTGCTGCGCCAGACGCGGCGGCATTCGATCATCGCCTCGCTGCTCGGCATCAAGCATATCGTCGTCGCGATCAACAAGATCGACCTCGTCGACTTCAGTCAGGAGGCCTTCGACAAGATCACCGCCGACTATCAGGCCTTCGCCGAGAGCCTCGGCTTCAAGTCCATCGTGCCAATCCCCATGTCGGCGCGATTTGGCGACAACGTCACCCGCCGCTCCGAGAAAATGGGCTGGTATTCAGGCCCGACGCTGCTTGAGCATCTCGAAAGCGTCGTCGTCGAGGAGGACGCGGTCGCGCAAGCCTTCCGCTTCCCGGTGCAGTACGTGAACCGGCCCAATCTCGATTTCCGCGGCTTTGCCGGCACCGTCGCCTCGGGCTCCATCTCGCAGGGAGACGAGATCGTCGTCGCCAAGTCCGGCAAGGCTTCCAGGGTCAGGCGCATCGTGGCGCATGGCGGCGACCTGCGCACGGCGGTCGCCGGTCAGGCGATCACGCTCGTGCTGGAAGACGAGGTCGAGGTTTCGCGCGGCAACGTGCTGGTGACCCCCGGCAGCCGGCCGCATGTGGCGGACCAGTTTGCCGCCAACGTCGTCTGGTTCGACGAGAAGGCGCTGTTGCCGGGGCGTTCCTACATCTTGCGCACCGAGAGCGATCAGGCCAGTGCCACGGTGACGGACCTGAAATATCGCATCAACGTCAACGACTTCGCCCACGAGGCCGCGAAATCGCTGGAGATGAACGAGGTCGGCGTCTGCAACATCTCGACCCAGTCGCCCGTTGCCTTCGACAACTTCGCCGACAACCGCACGACGGGCGCCTTCATCCTAATCGACCGCATCAGCAACGCCACGGTCGGCGCCGGCATGATCCTGCATCCGTTGCGCCGGGCCGAGAACATCCACTGGCAGTCACTCGACGTGACGCGCAAGGCGCGTGCCGATCTCAAGAACCAGAGCCCCAAGGTGCTGTGGTTCACCGGCTTGTCGGGGTCGGGGAAATCGACCGTCGCAAACCTGCTCGAGAGGAAGCTGCACGCCGCAGGACGGCACACCTACATCCTCGACGGCGACAACGTCCGCCACGGCCTGAACCGCGACCTCGGCTTCACCGACGAGGATCGCGTCGAGAACATCCGCCGCGTGGCCGAGGTGGCCAAGCTGATGGCGGATGCCGGTCTGATCGTCATTGTTTCGTTCATCTCGCCCTTCCGTGCCGAGCGCCGCATGGCGCGCGAATTGATGGGAACCGGCGAGTTCGTCGAGGTGTTCGTCGACACGCCGTTCGAGGAATGCGCCAAGCGCGACACCAAGGGCCTCTATGCGCGTGCGCTTTCGGGCGCGATCAAGAACTTCACCGGCGTCGATTCACCCTATGAAACGCCTGAGAATCCTGAAATTCATCTCCAGACACTCGGACGGACTCCGGAAGAGATGGTCGAGACGATCGAGAACTGGCTGAATGAGCGTGACGTTGCAGAACACCAATTCGACGACGGCGGCGGCATCTGACGAGGCAATTCTCGCGACGTTCGAGGCGCTCGCCATCGCGGCCGGGCGCGCGATCATGGATGTCTACAATTCCGAGATCGAAGTCACCGACAAGGCGGACGCTACGCCCGTCACGCTGGCCGACAAGGCGAGCGAGAGGGTGATACTGGCCGGCCTGCGCGTGGCTTTCCCGAACGTGCCGTGCGTCGCCGAGGAGGAGGTCGCGGACGGCATCGTGCCGCCCGATCTCGGGCAGGCCTTCTTCGTGGTGGACCCGCTCGACGGTACCAAGGAATTCGTGAAGCGCAGGACGGACTTCACCGTCAACATCGCGCTCGTCAGGGACGGGGCGCCCGTGGTCGGGGTGGTTTATGCCCCCGCCACCGGACGTTTCTTCGCCGGTCGCCCGGGGCATGCCGAGGCATTCGATATCGTCGAGGGGAAGGCGTCCACCCGCCACAGGATCCATGTTCGGGAAGGGCGCCAGCCGCTGACGATCGTCGCCAGCCGGTCGCATCTGACCCCCGAGACCGAAGCCTTCATCAAGAAGGTCTCAGCCGCCGAGATCGTTTCGGTCGGCTCGTCGCTGAAGTTCTGCCTGGTGGCATCAGGCGAGGCGGACCTCTATCCGCGCTTTGGCAGGACGATGGAATGGGATACGGCGGCCGGGGACGCCGTGCTGCGAGCTGCCGGCGGCACCACGCATACTCTGGATGGTGCGCCGCTGACCTACGGCAAGCGCAACCAGGCCGAAGATGCGGATTTCGCCAATCCGCATTTCGTGTCGAGCGGCCGGATCGCCGATCCGGCCTTCCGCTTCTGACGTCTTATTCCGCCGCGATCTTCGCCGAATTCGATCCGACATAGTTGCGGATCGTGGTGATGATCCGGTCCTGGTCGGCTTCGCTCAGATAGGGGTGCATCGGCAGGCACAGGATGATGCCCGGAACGGCCTCCGAGACCGGCAGGCCCTTCGGCGTGCGCGGATAGTGGCTGTAGGCGACCTGCACGTGCAGTGGCTTCACGTAGTAGATGACCGACGGGATGCCCTGTTCCTGCAGGTGCTTCTTCAGGCCGTCGCGGTCGGCGGTTTCGATTGCGTACTGCGCCCAGGCCGAGCGGCCGCCGGCGGGTGCGCGCGATGCCTTGACCACGTCGCCGAGGCCGTCGGCGTAGCGCTGGGCCACCTTGGCGCGGGCCTGCATCTCGTCTTCGAGGATGGCGAGCTTCTCGATGAGGATCGCCGCCTGGATCGTGTCGAGGCGCGAGTTCAGGCCGACATGGATGTTGTCGTACTGGGTTTCGCCCTTGCCGTGGAAGGCGAAGGAGCGCAGGCGCTCGGCGAAGGCGTCGTCGTTGGTGAACATCGCACCGCCGTCGCCGTAGCAGCCGAGCGGCTTGGCCGGATAGAAGCTTGTGGCGCCGACGTGGCCGAACGCGCCGCACATCTTGCCGTCCTGCGAGCCGCCGATCGACTGTGCCGCGTCCTCGATGACGAGCAGGTTCTCGCGCTTGGCGATCGCGTCGATCGCGGCGTAGTCGGCGGCGATGCCGAACAGGTCGACCGGGATGATCGCCTTCGGCTTCAGGCGGCCCTCGGCCTTGACCATGGCGATGGCGGCCTCGAGGCTTTCGATGCTGATGTTGTAGGTCTCGGGCTCGATGTCGACGAAAACCGGCTCTGCCTTGGCCAGCGCCACCACTTCGGCGGTGGCCGCAAAGGTGAAGCTCGGCACGAACACCGCGTCGCCCGGGCCGATGCCGGAGGCGAGCAGCGGCAGCAGCAGCGCATCGGTGCCGTTGGCGCAGGCGATCGCGTGCTTGACGCCGACATACTTCGCCAGTTGGTTTTCGAATTCGGTGACTTCCGGCCCGAGGATGTAGCGCCCGTCGTCGACGACCTTGTCGATCGCCGCCTTCAGACGGTCGCGGATTCTTTCGCGCTGCGCGCCGAGATCGATGAACTGCATACTGGCCCCAAAACCCTTGTGTTTCTTCGCGCCGCTGATAGCAGAGTTGCCTTAGGCAAAAAAGAACAGCGCCCTGCGGCATCTCGGGCGCGGCTCAGGTTCCTGTTACTTTCGGTTGCACCGATTTCGCGCCCAAAATCGCGGAAAATATGGATTTTCCGGCGAAGCCCGCTGAGCCGGCTTGGCAATGCGAAACATAAAGTGATCGGCGAAACCGCCCGAAAACGCCGCAATCAGGCCAATTCGCGTCGCCATGGCGGGTTCGCTCCCGCCCGCGAAACGGTGATTGCGGCTGCGCGCGCGCCGAGCGTCAGCGCCTTATGGATGGCGTCTTCGGAGAGGTTTGCGACTGCCGACTTGGTAAGAGCGTTCTGTTCGTGCAGCGAGGCAAGTACGCCTGCGTTGAAGGTGTCGCCGGCGCCCACGGTATCGACCACGGTGACCTTCTCAGGTGTCACCGAAACCTGCTGCTTCTTGCTGTAGGCGGTCGCGCCCTTGCTTCCCCGGGTGATGATCACGAGGCTCGGTCCTCGCTTCAGCCAGTCGGCGGCGATCTCGTCGTGGCTGCCGGCTTCTCCGAACCAGGCAAGGTCCTCGTCGGACAGCTTCACGATATCCGCCATTGCGATCATCCGCTGCATGCGTTCGAGATGATGCTGCTTGTCGGAAATGAACCCCGGCCGGATGTTGGGGTCGAGCATGGTGACCCGCTTCTGGTGCTCCCGCTTCATCAGGGCTTCGTAAGCCGCGCCGCACGGTTCGGGGATCAGGCTGATCGCACCGAATAGCATCGCGTCGACGTCGTCGCCGAGGACGGGAAGATCGGCCTCCGTGAGCATGCGGCCGGCGGTGTTCTCGTCGTAGAAGGTGTAGGTCGCATGCCCGTCCGTCAGGCGCACGAAGGCCAGCGTCGTGGGACGTCCGGAAACGTTTGCGTAGCGCGAGCCGACGTTGCTTGCAGCCAGCACCTCGCGGATCTGTTGACCGAAGAGGTCGGAGGAAAGGCCGGAGAAGAACTCCGTTGGTACGCCGAGGCGCCCCAGCGCAATGGCCGAGTTGAAGATCGCGCCGCCGGCATAAGGCGCGAAGGATGGCTCCGCCGCCGTGCTCTGCCGCGGCAGCATGTCGATGAGCGCTTCGCCGCAGCACAGGATCATGTTCCAGACCTTTCGGGGTAAATGACGCCCTTGCGGACGATGACGTTGCCGTAGAGCCTCGGCTCGCTCGTGGCAATGATCGTGTGCGCAGCCCTGACGCGGTCGTAGAATGCATCGCCGGCCAATGGGACCACCGCGAAACCGGGCGCCCGGCGCGCGCAGACGTCGATGATCTCCTGATGCACCGGGTCCATGAGGGTGGGGTCGCCCTTGACCGTGGCCCGGAAGATCGCCTGGGCTACAAAGTCGTCGACGGGAAGCACCTGCAGAACCGCGTCCAGAACCGGGATCAATTCCAACCCGTCGGCGCGGATCACGCGGCGGCCATGTTCCTCCGCCGGATAGTTGCCGTCGACGATGGCCAATTCGTCGCCGTGGCCCATGGCCCGCAACGTGAACAGCAGTTCGGGCCCGAGCAGAGCGGGAAGTCCGATGAGCACGGCTAGGGGCCTCGCGAAACCGTTGTTGGGCCGATCAGGAAACGTTCCGAAAGCGGCAGGCTCGCGCCGCCGAGCGCGCGCGCATGGATGCCGACCGTCCCCTCGCGCACGGAGGGAATGCGCAATCCCTCGACGTCGATATTGCCAATGGAGGCCTGAACCGCAGCGACGAGCCGGGCGCGTATCGCCGTCGGCATCCAGCCGTCGATGATCGCGCTCTCGAAATCTATGACGGACGCCGCGGCCACGATCGCGTAGGCGAGCGCATCCGCCGCAGAGACGATCCACTCGTCGAGTTCCGGGCCGAGTTCGCCCCACTCCTCTGGAGAGGTCCAGAGGTGGGACGCATCGACGCCGCGCGTGTTCAGCGCCTTCTCGAGCATAGCGATCGAGGCGATGTCGATGAGCTGCGCCGGCTTGCCGCCCGGACCAGGTACGGGCATTGAGCCGAGTGCGCCGGCGTTCCCCGTGGGGCCGCTGTAGAGCCGGCCGTTGAGGACGACGCCGCCTCCGGCAAATGCCCCGATGTAGAAATAGACAAAGTCGCGTAGCACGCCGATATCGCCGAAGACCAGTTCGGCGCCACAGGCAGAGGTGGCGTCGTTCTGGACGTAGACGGGAAAGCCGACCAGCGACTGGAGATCGTCCCGGATGTCGCGGTTGCGCCACTCCTCCATGACCTCGCGCGGTGCGCCGGCCGCGTCGACCCAGTTCCAGAGCTCGAACGGCATGGCGACGCCCAGCCCGGCGATGCGCTTGTCCTGTTCGCGCGTCAGTGTTGCGCGCAACTGGACGATCCCCGTGCGTACGAAATCGATGGTGTCACGCGGGGCCGGGTAGCGATAGGAATTCTGCAGCATCGCCCGGGTGTTGCCGAGGAAGTCGATGAGGACGAGCTCGGCGCTGCGCCGGCCGATCTTCAGTCCGATGAAGAAGGCGCCTTCCGGATTGAGCGACATCGGTATCGAGGGCTGGCCGATCTTGCCGCGCACCGGCTCCTGCCTCAGCAGCAGACCTTCGTCTTCGAGTTCCCGCATGATGACGGAGACAGTCTGCGCCGACAGGCCGGTCATGCGCGCGATGTCCGATTTGGCGAGCGCGCCGCTCTGCCGGACAAGCGACAGTACCAGGCGCTCGTTGTGATCGCGCATGCCGCTCTGGTTCGTGCCGCGCAGTCGCTGGCTCTCTATAGGCTCCGCCGAACCGTACCTCACACTCCCGGCCTCCACCGGCTTCCTCCCCGTCGATTTTGCTCCGCTTCTTTTGGGACAGAATGCTGCTGCGCCGCAATCCTGTCAATAATAAATAAGAGTGATTTAATTATTGACTCGGGCGGCAATCTGGTGTTTGCTGATGTCGGATGCTGGACTGGGAAGAGAGTGAAGGAGCATCCGGGGTCGGCCGCCTGCGAGGCCGGATTTCTGGTTCTGGGAGGAGTATCCAATGAGATTTTCAGTATTGAAGACGACTGTTTTTGGCGCGGCAGTTGCCGGCCTTGCATCGCTTGCCGCCCCTGCATCGGCTGCAGAAGTGGGTGCGTGCCTGATTACCAAGACGGACACCAATCCCTTCTTCGTCAAGATGAAGGAGGGTGCGACCGCCAAGGCCACGGAACTCGGCGTCACGCTCAAGAGCTACGCTGGCAAGATCGACGGTGACAACGAGAGCCAGGTGGCTGCGATCGAGTCCTGCATCGCCGACGGCGCAAAGGGCATCCTGCTCGTTCCGTCCGACACCAAGGCCATCGTCGAATCCGTCAAGAAGGCGCGGGCCGCCGGCATTCTGGTCATCGCGCTGGACACCCCGCTTGAGCCCATCAGCGAAGCTGACGCCACTTTTGCCACCGACAATTTCAAGGCCGGCCAACTGATCGGTGCCTGGGCCAAGGCGACGCTGGGCGATGCCGCCAAGGATGCCAAGATCGCCTACATGGACCTCAATCCGAGCCAGCCGACGGTCGACGTGCTGCGTGACCAGGGCTTCATGACCGGGTTCGGCATTGACACCAAGGACGTCACCAAGATCGGCGACGAGGACGACGCCCGCAACGTCTGCCATGACGTAACCAACGGCAACGAAGAGGGCGGCCGCAAGGCCATGGAGAATTGCCTCCAGAAGGACCCCGGCATCAACGTCGTCTACACCATCAACGAACCGTCGGCAGCCGGCGCCTACGAAGCGCTCAAGGCGGTCGGCATGGAGAAGAACGTGCTGGTCGTGTCGGTCGACGGCGGCTGCCCGGGCGTCAAGAACGTGGCCGAAGGGGTGATCGGCGCGACTTCTCAGCAATATCCGCTGCTGATGGCCTCGATGGGTATCGAGGCGATCAAGAAATTCGCCGACAGCGGCGAGAAGCCTGCGCCCACCGAGGGCAAGGACTTCTTCGACACCGGCGCCACGCTGGTGACCGACAAGCCGGCTACCGGCGTGGAGTCGATCGATACCAAGCAGGGCCTCGACAAGTGCTGGGGCTGATTTGACCCAGTGACGCAGCGTCAAGTATTTTTGCTGGGGGAGGCGGTCTCCGGGCCGCCTTTCTCATAACCCTAGTCCCACGGGAGGAACCCAGCCATGAGCAACGTCTCGGCAGAGGGTCGGGGACAGCCACAAGAATTCGAAAAAGTGCTGTCCGGCAGCGACACGTCAGTCGCCAGTTTCGATACGCATTCCAAAACACCACTCGAGCACGCGCAGCACTTCCTGCATTCGAATCCGGCTGCGGTGCCGCTGATCGTGCTACTGCTTTCCCTCGTAGCCTTCGGTGTTCTGGTCGGGGGCAAGTTCTTCTCGGCCTTCTCGATGACGCTGATCCTCCAGCAGGTGGCGATCGTCGGCATCGTCGGCGCTGCCCAGACGCTGGTGGTGCTGACCGCGGGCATCGACCTCTCGGTCGGGGCGATCATGGTGCTGTCGTCGGTGGTGATGGGCCAGCTCACGTTCCGCTACGGGATACCGGCGCCCATTTCCATCCTCTGCGGCTTCGCCGTGGGAGCGTTCTGCGGTTGGATCAACGGCGCGCTCGTCGCCTACATGAAACTGCCGCCCTTCATCGTGACGCTGGGCACCTGGCAAATCGTGCTTGCGACGAACTTCCTGTATTCGGCCAACGAGACGATCCGCTCGCAGGATATTGCCGCCCAGGCGCCGATACTCCAGTTCTTCGGTGAGAGCTTCCGCATCGGAAATGCGGTGTTCACCTATGGCGTGGTCGTCATGGTGCTGCTGACCTTCGTGCTCTGGTACGTGCTCAATCACACGGCCTGGGGCCGGCACGTCTACGCGGTCGGCGACGATCCGGAGGCCGCAAAGCTGTCCGGTGTGAGCGTCAAGAAGGTGCTGGTGACCGTCTATGTGGTCTCGGGCCTGATCTGCGCGCTCGCCGGCTGGGTCATCATCGGGCGCCTGGGCTCCGTCTCGCCGACCTCCGGACAGTTCGCCAACATCGAGTCCATCACCGCAGTCGTCATCGGCGGCATCTCGCTCTTCGGCGGCCGCGGCTCGATCCTCGGCATGCTCTTCGGTGCGCTCATCGTCGGCGTCTTCTCGCTTGGGTTACGCCTGATCGGCACCGACCCGCAGTGGACCTATCTGTTGATCGGCGTGCTGATCATCGTCGCCGTCGCGATCGACCAGTGGATCAGAAAGGTTGCAGGCTAATGGCACAGGAACCCATCCTCACCGCCCGCGGACTGGTGAAGCGCTACGGCCGCGTCACTGCCCTCGACAATGCGGATTTCGACCTCTATCCGGGCGAGATCCTGGCCGTGATCGGCGACAACGGCGCCGGCAAGTCGTCGCTGATCAAGGCGATTTCCGGTGCGATCCGTGCCGACGAGGGGGAAATCCGTCTCGAAGGAAACGTCATCAACTTCAAGTCGCCCATGGAAGCCCGCGACTCGGGCATCGAGACGGTCTACCAGAACCTGGCGCTGTCGCCGGCGCTGTCGATCGCCGACAACATGTTCCTCGGCCGGGAGATCAGGAGGTCCGGGCCGCTGGGACAATGGTTCCGGATGCTCGACCGGCCGGCCATGGAAAAGCGAGCCCGGGAGAAGCTGACCGAACTGGGACTGATGACGATCCAGAACATCAGCCAGGCGGTGGAAACCCTCTCGGGCGGCCAGCGCCAGGGCGTGGCGGTCGCGCGTGCGGCGGCCTTCGGCTCCAAGGTCGTCATCATGGACGAGCCGACGGCAGCCCTCGGCGTGAAGGAATCCCGCCGCGTGCTGGAACTCATACTGGACGTGAAGAAGCGCGGCCTGCCGATCGTGCTGATCTCGCACAACATGCCGCATGTATTCGAGGTGGCAGACCGCATCCACATCCACAGGCTCGGCCGCAGGCTGACCGTGATCGATCCCAAGGAATACACGATGTCGGACGCGGTCGCCTTCATGACCGGGGCGAAAAAGCCGCCGGAGGCAGCGCTCGCCGCCTGATCGGCGGTTCCGATCTCCGCGTCATGAGTATTGACGCGGAGATTCTAATCGATTGAGATCGAGTACGGATCACCTGGAAAAGCTGCGGGGAGGGTTAGTGGCGGCCTGGGAGGGAATTCAACCGTCGGTCTCGTGGGCCGACAATGCGAGAGGCAAGATGACCCGCGCAGAGAACCCGAAAATCCCACAGCCGCCCCTGGGCGACACCAACCCACAGGCGCTCGCCGCCGAGATATTGCAGGCGCTGAAATACCGCCTCGGCAAGGATGCGACGGTAGCGACCGACTACGACTGGCTGACCGCCGCGATCAAGGTGGTCCGCGATCGCATCGTCGACGAGTGGATTTCCTCCACCAAGGAGGCTTACGACCAGAGCGCCAAGCGCGTCTACTACTTGTCGCTCGAGTTCCTGATCGGCCGGCTGATGCGCGACGCGTTCTCGAACCTCGGCCTGATGGAGGCGATGCGCGAGGCGCTTGCCTCGCTAGGGGTCGAGTTCGACGTCATCGCCAGGCTGGAGCCGGACGCCGCACTCGGCAATGGCGGCCTCGGGCGCCTGGCGGCCTGCTTCATGGAAAGCATGGCGACCGTCGACATTCCCGCCCATGGCTACGGCATCCGCTATGTCAACGGTATGTTCCGCCAGGAAATCCATGGCGGCTGGCAGGTCGAACTGCCGGAAACCTGGCTCGATCACGGCAATCCGTGGGAGTTCGAACGCCGCGAGCGCGCCTTCGAGGTCGGGTTCGGCGGCTCGGTGGAGTCGATAACCAGCAAGGACGGGCGGCTCGAGCGCCATGTCTGGAAGCCAACCGAAAGGGTGCTGGCGGTTCCCTACGATACCCCGGTGGTCGGCTGGCGGGGCGCGCGCGTCAACACGCTGCGCCTGTGGTCGGGCATGGCGATCGATCCGATCCTGCTCGACGCCTTCAATGCGGGCGATCACATCGGCGCGCTGCGCGAAAGCAACAAGGCGGACGCGCTCTCACGCGTTCTCTATCCCGCCGATGCGACGTCGGCAGGCCAGGAGCTTCGGCTGAGGCAGGAGTATTTCTTCACCACGGCCTCGCTACAGGACATCCTGCAGCGCCATCTCAGCCAGTACGGCGACCTGCTGTCTTTGCCGGAGAAGGCGGCGATCCACCTCAACGACACCCATCCGGCGGTCGCCGTGGCCGAGCTGATGCGTCTCTTGATGGACCTCCATGCGCTGGATTTCGATACAGCGTGGGGGCTCACCAAGCGGACCTTCGCCTATACCAACCACACGCTGCTGCCGGAGGCGCTTGAAAGCTGGCCCGTGCCGCTGTTCGAGCGCCTGCTGCCGCGCCACATGCAGATCGTCTATGCGATCAACGCCGAAATCCTGCTCGAGGCGCGTGCCACCGGCCGGTTCAACGGCGACCAGATCAGCCGCATATCGCTGATCCAGGAGGATGGCGGCCGCCGCGTGCGCATGGGCAATCTGGCCTTCGTCGGCTCGCACAGCGTCAACGGCGTGTCGGCGCTTCACACGGACCTGATGAAGGAGACCGTGTTCGCCGATCTCCACAGCCTCTATCCGGACCGCATCAACAACAAGACCAACGGCATCACACCGCGCCGCTGGCTCATCCAGTGCAATCCCGGCCTGACGGCACTCGCGCGCGAGGCGATCGGCGACCGTTTCCTGGACGACATCGAGGCAATCCGCGATCTCGATCCGCTTGCCGAGGATGCGGCCTTCCGCGACAAGTTCGCGGCCGTCAAACGCGCCAACAAGGAATTGCTCGCCACGCTGGTGGCCGAGCGTCTCGGGATCAGGGTCGACCCTTCGGCCCTGTTCGACATCCAGATCAAGCGCATCCACGAATACAAGCGCCAGCTTCTCAACATCATCGAGGCGGTGGCGCTCTACGACCAGATCCGCTCGCACCCCGAACGGGACTGGATGCCGCGGGTCAAGTTCTTCGGCGGCAAGGCGGCGCCGAGCTATCACAACGCCAAACTGATCATCAAGCTGGCCAACGACGTGGCCAAGGTGATCAACCGCGATCCTTCGGTGCGCGGCCTGCTCAAGGTAGTCTTCGTGCCGAACTACAACGTCAGCGCAGCCGAGATCCTGATGCCGGCCGCCGATCTGTCGGAACAGATATCGACTGCCGGAATGGAGGCATCCGGAACCGGCAACATGAAGTTTGCGCTCAACGGCGCGCTCACCATTGGCACGCTCGACGGCGCCAATGTCGAGATCAAGGAGCGCGTCGGCGACGACAACATCTTCATCTTCGGCCTGACCGCCAAGGAAGTGGCAGCCCGCCGCGCCAATGGCTACCAGCCGGACTCGGTGATCGATGCTTCGCCGGAACTGAAGCAGGCCGTGGCGGCAATCGCGTCGGGCGTGTTCTCGCCCGACGATCCGACGCGCTACCGCGACCTGATGGACGGGCTCCACCAGCACGACTGGTTCATGGTCGCCGCCGATTTCGATTCCTACGCGGCCGCGCAGCGGCAGGTCGATGCGGTGTGGCGCAACAGTCCCGACTGGTACGCCCGCGCCATCCGCAACGTGGCGCGCGTCGGTTGGTTCTCCTCCGATCGTACTATCCGTCAATACGCCAAAGAAATCTGGAACGTGCCCGCCTGATGTGATTGCATGAAATGATCTCCGCGAAGAGATGCATGGGAGGGGATACCTGAACATGAGGAAGCCGCGCGCGGCCGCCGAAGCATTGCCGGACCCTGTCAGGGCGGCGAACGTCGATGTCGAGGCTATCGTCAACGGCACGCATGGCGATCCGTTCGCGGTTCTGGGTGTCCAGCAGGAGGGCAAGGGGTTCCTGGCCCGTTGCTTCATCCCGCATGCGGAGGCGGTCACGGCTCATACCCTCGAAGGCAAGGCATGCGGCGAACTTGCCTGCCGCAACGATGCCGGTTTCTTCGAAGGCAAGCTCACCATCCGCAAAAGGCAGCCGATCCGCCTCCATGCCAGCAATGCGGGCGGCGACTGGTGGGTGACCGATCCCTTCAGCTTCGGGCCGGTGCTCGGACCGATGGACGATTATTACATCGGAGAGGGATCGCATCGGCGGCTGTTCGACAAGCTCGGCGCGCATCCGATCTCGCACGAGGGTGCCGATGGCGTGCATTTCGCGGTCTGGGCGCCGAATGCGCACCGCGTTTCCGTGGTCGGCGACTTCAATGATTGGGACGGCCGACGCTACCCGATGCGCAACCGGCAGGACACCGGGATCTGGGAGATATTCATCCCTGACATCGGGGTTGGCCGGCCCTACAAATTCGAACTCATCGGCGCCCGCGGCGTGCGCCTTCCCCTCAAGGCCGATCCGTTCGCCTTCCGGTCGGAACTGAGGCCCGCGACCGCCTCGGTGACGTCTGCGCCCCTGTCGCAGGAATGGGGCGACGACAAGCATCGGGCCTATTGGAGGAACGCGGACCATCGGCGCGAGCCGGTCAGCATCTACGAAGTCCACGCCGGCTCCTGGCAGAGGCGCGACGACGGCACCTTTCTGTCCTGGGACGAACTGGCCGACCGGCTCATTCCCTACGTCGTCGACACCGGCTTCACTCATATCGAGTTCCTGCCGATCTCCGAGCATCCCTACGACCCGTCATGGGGCTACCAGACGACCGGGCTCTACGCTCCGAGCGCCCGCTTCGGCGATCCCGAAGGCTTCGCCCGTTTCGTCGACGGCGCGCATCGGGCCGGCATAGGCGTGATCCTCGACTGGGTACCGGCGCACTTCCCCACTGACGAACACGGGCTCGCGCATTTCGACGGCACCGCTCTCTACGAGCATGCCGACCCGCGCCAGGGCTTCCACCCCGACTGGAACACGGCGATCTATAACTTCGGGCGGCGCGAGGTGGTGTCGTTCCTCCTCAACAACGCGCTCTACTGGGCGGAGAAGTTCCACGTCGACGGGCTGCGCGTGGATGCGGTCGCCTCGATGCTGTACCTCGACTACTCGCGCAAGGAAGGCGAGTGGATCCCCAACGAATTCGGCGGCCGCGAGAATTTGGAGGCTGTGCGCTTCCTTCAGAAGTTGAATGTTGCCGTCTACGGCGCCCACCCGGGCGTGATGACGATCGCCGAGGAGTCCACCTCCTGGCCGAAGGTTTCGCAGCCGGTGCACGAGGGCGGACTTGGGTTCGGCTTCAAGTGGAACATGGGTTTCATGCACGACACGCTGGCATACCTGGCGCGCGAGCCCATCCACCGCAAGCACCATCATAACGAGATCACCTTCGGGCTGCTCTATGCCTTTAGCGAGAATTTCGTGCTGCCGCTGTCACATGACGAGGTCGTGCACGGCAAGGGCACGCTGTTGCACAAGATGGCCGGCGACGACTGGCAGAAATTCGCGACGCTTCGCGCCTACTATGCCTTCATGTGGGGCTATCCCGGCAAGAAGCTGCTGTTCATGGGGCAGGAATTCGCGCAGCGCTCGGAGTGGAGCGAGGCGCGGGCGCTCGAATGGAATCTACTCGACTACGCGCCGCACAGCGGCGTCCGTCAGCTCGTGAGCGATCTCAACCGTCTCTACCGCTCGAAGAAGGCGCTCCATGCGCGGGACTGCGAACCGGAAGGGTTCGAGTGGCTGATCGTCGACGATGCGGCCAATTCGGTGTTCGCCTGGTTGCGCAAGGCGCCCGGTGCCGCTCCGATCGCTGTGGTCACCAACTTCACCCCACTGCCTCGCGGCAATTATCGCGTGCCTCTGCCGGCGGCTGGCAAGTGGCGGGAGATCTTCAACTCGGATGCGCTCGACTATGGCGGATCCGGCAAGGGCAACAACGGCATGGTCGACGCACGGCAGGTGGACGGAGGAGGGGCGGCGGCAACGCTGCTTTTGCCGCCGCTGGCGACGGTCATGCTCGAATTTGTGGCGGACTGAGCAGGGAGGATGCCATGGTCATAAACAAGAACCAGCCGCTTGCGCGCGACGCAATGGCTTATGTGCTGGCGGGGGGGCGCGGCAGCAGGCTCAAGGAGCTCACCGACCGGCGCGCCAAGCCCGCCGTCTATTTCGGGGGCAAGACCAGGATCATCGATTTCGCCCTGTCGAATGCGCTGAACTCGGGCATCCGCCGGCTTGGCGTCGCCACGCAGTACAAGGCGCATTCGCTGATCCGGCATCTGCAGCGGGGCTGGAACTTCCTGAGGCCGGAGCGAAACGAGAGCTTCGACATCCTGCCCGCAAGCCAGCGCGTCTCGGAAACGCAATGGTACGAGGGCACCGCCGACGCGGTCTACCAGAACATCGACATCATCGAGGCGTACGGCCCGGAATACATGATCATCCTGGCGGGCGATCACATCTACAAGATGGATTACGAACTCATGCTGCGCCAGCACGTCGATGCTGGCGCAGACGTGACCGTCGGCTGCCTCGAAGTGCCACGCATGGAAGCGAGCGGCTTCGGCGTCATGCATGTCGACAAGAAGGACAACATCATCTCCTTCATCGAAAAGCCGGCCGACCCGCCCGGCATCCCCGATAATCCCAATTTCGCCCTGGCCTCGATGGGTATCTACGTCTTCAAGACCGGTTTCCTCATGGAGCAGTTGCGGCGCGACGCCAATGAGCCGGAGTCGAGCCGCGATTTCGGCAAGGACATCATCCCGCACATCGTTCAGCACGGCAAAGCGGTGGCCCACCGCTTCACCAAGTCGTGCGTCCGCTCGACATCCGAGGCCGCTCCCTACTGGCGCGACGTCGGCACGGTCGACGCCTATTGGGAAGCCAACATCGACCTCACAGACGTCATTCCGGAACTGGACCTCTATGATCGCGACTGGCCGATCTGGACCTATTCCGAACTGACCCCGCCCGCCAAGTTCGTCCACGACGAGGACGGCCGCCGCGGCCAGGCGATCTCGTCGCTGGTTTCCGGCGACTGCATCGTCTCGGGCGCCTCGCTACGGCGCAGCCTGATCTTCACCGGCGCGCGGATCAATTCCTACGCCACCCTCGAAGACGTGGTGATGCTGCCGGCCTGCCATGTCGGCCGCAAGGCCCAGCTTAAGAGAGTCGTCATCGACCACGGGGTACACATCCCCGAGGGGCTGGTGGTCGGCGAGGATCCGGAACTCGACGCAAAGCGTTTCCGCGTCTCGGAAAAGGGCATCTGCCTCATCACCCAGGACATGATCAACAGGCTGGAGCTGTAGCCGGTGCAGGTACTTTCGGTCACGCCCGAGATATTTCCGCTGATCAAGACAGGCGGGCTGGCCGATGTGACGGGAGCGCTGCCGGATGCGCTGGCAGGGCTCGGTGTTGCGACGCGAAGTCTCGTGCCGGGCTATCCGGTGGTGATGAACCAGCTGAAGAAGAAAAAGACCGTCCACCAGTATCCCGCGCTGCAGGGTGGCAAGGCGGCCGTCCACGCGGCCGAGGTCGCCGGCCTGGACCTGCTGGTGCTGGATGCACCACATCTGTTCGACCGGCCAGGCGGACCCTACGGCGATGCGACGGGCGCCGACTGGCAGGACAACTGGCGACGGTTCGCCGCCTTCAGCAAGGTTGCTGCGGACATCGCCGCCGGCGCTATCGCCGGCTACAAGCCGGACATCGTGCATGCGCACGACTGGCAGTCGGCCATGGCGCTGGCCTACATGCGTTACGGCGAGGCTGCGAACGTGCCGTCCGTGATGACGGTCCACAATCTCGCCTTCCAGGGCCAGTTTGCGGCAAGCATCTTTCCGGGTCTGGGCCTGCCCCAGCAGGCGATGGCGCTGGACGGCATCGAGTATTATGGCGGCGTCGGCTTCCTCAAGGCGGGGCTACAGGCGGCTTGGGCGTTGACCACGGTCAGCCCGACCTATGCCCAGGAGATTCGTTCGCCGGCCTTCGGGATGGGGCTCGACGGGTTGATCAACCTGCGCGCCGCCGACCTGCATGGCATTGTCAACGGCATCGACGTCGCGATCTGGAATCCCGAAACCGACAAGCATCTCGCTGCGACCTACGGTGCCAGGAGCCTGAAGGCGCGCAAGGCCAACAAGCGGGCGATCGAGGAGCGCATGATGCTCGATCGCGACGACGGGCCGATCTACTGCGTGGTCAGCCGCCTGACCTGGCAGAAGGGCATGGATATACTGACCGCGATCCTGGACCCGGTGGTCGCCACGGGAGCGCGGCTCGCGATCCTCGGCGCCGGCGACGCCGGCCTGGAGGGGGCGCTGCTGGCCGGGGCCGCGCGCCATCGCGGCCGGGTGGGCGTCGTCATCGGCTACGACGAGGGCCTGTCGCATCTGCTCCAGGGCGGCGCCGACGCCATCTTGATACCGTCGCGCTTCGAACCCTGCGGCCTGACCCAGCTCTACGGTCTGCGCTATGGGTGCGTGCCGATCGTCGCCCGGACCGGAGGCCTGGCCGACACCGTCATCGACGCCAACGAGGCGGCCGTCGGGGCCGGCGTCGCGACGGGTTTCCAGTTCGCGCCGGAGAATGCGGGGGCGTTCCACCACGCCATATTGCGGGCCAATGCCCTTTACACCGACCCCGCCGCGTGGAGCTCCCTGCAACGCCAGGGGATGAAGGCGGATCTGTCCTGGGATCGGAGTGCCCAGAAATATGCCGCACTCTACAGTAAGCTTCTCTCAAAAAGGGATGCCTGAATGATTCGTACCGTAACCACCACGCCCTTCAGCGACCAGAAGCCTGGCACGTCCGGCCTGCGCAAGAAGGTGCCTGTCTTCCAGCAGGCGAACTATGTCGAGAATTTCGTCCAGTCGGTGTTCGATTCTCTCGAAGGCTTCGCCGGCAAGACGCTGGTGGTCGGCGGCGATGGGCGCTTCTACAACCGCGAGGTGATCCAGAAGGTCATCGCGATGGCGGTGGCCAACGGCTTCGGCCGCGTGGTCGTCGGCCAGGGCGGCATCCTGTCGACGCCGGCCGCATCGAACCTGATCCGCAAGCGCAAGGCGTTCGGCGGCATCATCCTGTCGGCCAGCCACAATCCGGGCGGCCCACGCGAGGATTTCGGCATCAAGTACAACGCCGAGAATGGCGGCCCGGCGCCCGAGAAGCTGACGGATGCGATCTACGCCCGCAGCAAGACGATCACCGCCTACAAGATCGCCGATGTCGGCGCTGTCGATCTCGACAAGCTCGGCATCTTCGAGGTCGGCGGCATGAAGGTCGAGGTCGTCGATCCGGTGACCGACTATGCCGAACTGATGGAGACCTTGTTCGACTTCGACGCGCTGCGCGCGCTGTTCAAGTCGGGCTTCCGCATGCGCTTCGATGCCATGCATGCCGTGACCGGCCCATATGCCAAGGAAATCCTCGAGCGCCGCCTCGGCGCCGCCGAGGGCACTGCGCGTAACTTCGTGCCGCTCGAGGATTTTGGCGGCCACCATCCCGACCCGAACCTCGTCCATGCCAAGCATCTCTATGACGAGATGATGGGAGCGAACGCGCCGGACTTCGGCGCGGCCTCCGACGGCGACGGCGACCGCAACCTCATCATCGGGCGCGGCATCTTCATCACGCCTTCGGATTCGCTGGCCATGCTCGCCGCCAACGCCCATCTCGCACCGGGCTACAAGTCGGGCCTCAAGGGCATCGCACGCTCGATGCCGACCAGCGGCGCGGCCGACCGGGTCGCAGAGAAGCTCGGCATCGGCATGTACGAGACCCCGACCGGCTGGAAGTTCTTCGGCAACCTGCTCGACGCCGGCATGGCGACCATCTGCGGCGAGGAGAGTGCGGGCACCGGCTCAGATCACGTCCGCGAAAAGGATGGGCTGTGGGCGGTGCTGCTGTGGCTGAACATCCTTGCCGCGCGCGGCGAAAGCGCGAAGGACATCGCCGCCAAGCACTGGGCGACCTATGGCCGCAATTACTATTCGCGCCACGACTACGAGGAGGTCGAGACCGACCGTGCCAACGCGCTGATGGATACGCTGCGCGCGAAACTCGCCGCGCTTCCGGGCACGAGCGTGCAGGGCATGAAGGTCGCGAGCGCCGACGACTTCGCCTACAACGATCCGGTCGACGGGTCGGTCAGCAAGAATCAGGGTATCCGTGTCCTCTTCGAGGGCGGGTCGCGGGTCGTGTTCCGCCTCTCCGGCACCGGAACCTCGGGTGCGACGCTGCGCGTCTACATCGAACGTTTCGAGCCTGATCCGGCGCGCCATGACCTCGATACGCAGGCTGCGCTCGCCGACCTGATCAAGGCAGCGGACGACATCGCCGGCATCCGCAGCCATACCGGCCGCGACAAGCCGAGCGTCATCACCTGATGCGATGACCGAGGCGGCTGGATACCGGCCGCGGTTCGGCGCGGCCGTCACAGGCAGCGGAGTCCGTTTCTCCGTGTGGTCCGGGGCGGCCGAGCGTATCTGGGTGTCGGTCTTCGACGCCTCGGGCAAGGCCGAGGCCGAACGCCTCGAACTGGCACGCGAAGGCGATGGTGTCTTCGCCCTGACGGTCGCCGGGTTGGGGGAGGGGACGCGCTACGGGTTTCGGACCGACGGCAAGTTCGCTCCCGAGGAGGGCCTCTGGTTCGATCCCGACAAGTTGCTGATCGATCCCTATGCCCTGCGCATCGATCGTGCCTACCGCTATGACGAGCGCCTTGCAGCACGCCGCGGCACGGGAGGCGACACGGCTCCGCTGATGCCGAAGGCGATGGTCGCGTCACCGCGCTCCCTGCCGCCTCCGCCCGTGGTCTTCCGCCCCGGCGGCCTGATCTACGAAGTTCCGGCGAGAGCCTTCTCGATGCTGCACCCGGCGGTGCCGAAAAGCCTGCGCGGAACGATCCGCGCACTGGCGGAGCCGGCGGTTGTCGAGCACCTCGTCAAGATCGGGGTTTCGGCCGTAGAACTGATGCCGGTCACCGCAACGATGGACGAGCGGCACCTTCCGGCGTTGGGGCTCAGCAATGCCTGGGGCTACAATCCGGTCTCGTTCATGGCGCTCGACCCGCGCCTGGCACCAAACGGCATCGAGGATCTGCGCGAGACCGTCGCCGTTTTGCGCAGTGCCGGCATAGGCGTCATCCTCGACCTCGTCTTCAATCACACGGCGGAGAGCGACGAACACGGACCGACGCTGTCGTTGCGCGGCCTGGATAACCGGGCCTACTATCGCGAGGCGTTCGACGGACGCAGCCTTTACGTCAACGACACCGGTACCGGCAATACGGTCGCCTGCGACGAGCCGATCGTTCAGGAACTCATCCTCGACAGCCTACGGCACTTCGTCCTGGCTGCCGGCGTCGATGGCTTCCGCTTCGACCTTGCGCCGGTCCTCGGCCGGGTCGGCCGCGAGTTCAGCGCTGATGCTCCCTTGCTCCGAGCGATGCAGACGGATCCGATCCTGAGCGACCGGGTGCTGATCGCCGAGCCTTGGGACGTCGGCCAAAATGGCTACCGGCTGGGCGCATTCCCTGCGGCCTTCCTTGAATGGAACGACCGCTATCGCGACGACGTTCGCCGGTTCTGGCGCGGCGACCGCGGCACGATCGCGGCACTCGCCACGAGGCTTGCCGGATCCTCGGACATCTTCGGCGGCGCGCAAACGCGCAGCGTCAACTTCGTCGCCGCTCACGACGGCCTGACGCTTGCCGACGTCGTCCGCTACGAGCGCAAGCACAACGAAGCCAACGGCGAGCACAATCACGACGGCCACAACGAGAACTTCTCGTGGAACAACGGTTTCGAGGGCGAGAGCCGCCATCCCGAAATCACGGCCAATCGCGATCGGGACGTAAGGGCGCTGCTTGCGACCCTGTTTTGCTCGCGCGGCACAATCATGCTGACGGCCGGCGACGAGTTCGGCCGCAGCCAGCGCGGCAACAACAATGCCTATGCCCAGGACAACGGCCTGACCTGGCTGGACTGGGTCGATCGCGACGTCGAACTAGAGACCTATGTGGCTGGGCTCGCCCAACTCCGGCGCGCTGTGCCCGCCTTCGCGGAGCTCGGTTTCTTCAGCGGCGGGCCCGGTGCCCCCTCCGGCTTGCCTGATGTCGAGTGGCTGGCCGAGAACGGCCTGCCGATGACCGACGCAAGCTGGCACGATCCCGACCGGCGCCGCCTCGCCATGCTGATCGGCCACGGCACAGGATCGGGCGGCAGGCTGGCGGTGATGATCAATGGCGAGCGCCGCGCCGCCGTCTTCCAGCTTCCGACGCGGCAGGATTATCTGTGGAACGCACCGTTGGAGCAGGTAGCTCTGGCCGGCGGCCGCATTTCGGTACCGCCGCGCTGCATCCGCTTTGCAGTCGAGCGGACGCTCGACGATTATCCGGGAGATGGGCGCTGATGACCGGCAAGGTTTCGATGGGCGACGACTGGTGGCGTGGCTGCGTGATCTATCAGGTCTACCCACGCTCCTACCAGGACAGTACCGGGGACGGCAGCGGCGACCTGGCCGGGATCACCCGCCGGCTGCCCCACATCGCCTCGCTCGGCGCGGATGCCGTATGGCTGTCGCCCTTCTTCAAGTCGCCGATGGCCGACATGGGCTACGACGTGTCGGACTATTGCGACGTCGACCCGATGTTCGGCTCGCTGGCCGACTTCGACGCGCTCGTCGCCGAAGCGCACCGCCTGGGGCTCAGGATCATCATCGATCAGGTGTTGTCGCACTCCTCCGACAAGCATCCCTGGTTCGTCGAAAGCCGCGCAAGCCGGGACAACCCCAGGGCTGATTGGTACGTTTGGGCGGAACCGAAGCCGGATGGAACCGCCCCCAGCAACTGGTTGTCGATCTTCGGCGGTCCGGCGTGGGAGTGGGATTCGACCCGCCGGCAGTATTATCTGCACAACTTCCTCGCGTCGCAGCCCGATCTCAACTTCCACAACCCCGACGTCCAGGACGCGTTGCTGGAAACCGTGCGATTCTGGCTCGATCGTGGGGTAGACGGGTTCCGCCTGGATACGGTGAATTTCTACGTCCACGACAGGTGGCTGAGGGACAATCCTCCGCTGGAGAAGAGCGTTTCGGGCGAGATCGAGGAGAAGAACCCGTACGAATACCAGGACCACCTGTTCGACAAGACGCGACCCGAGAACATCGGATTCCTCAAGCGCTTCAGGGCCTTGCTCGACGAATACGGCGCGCGCTCCTCGGTCGGCGAGGTGGGCGACGGCGCACGCTCGCTGCAGACGGTGGCGGCCTATACATCAGGCGGCGACAAGCTGCACATGTGCTACACCTTCGATCTCCTGGGGCCCGCTTTTTCCGCCGAGCATGTGCGCAAATGCGTCGATGATTTCGAGGCGGCTGTCGCTGACGGCTGGGTTTGCTGGGCCTTCTCGAACCATGACGTGATTCGCCACGTGACCCGCTGGACGCGACCCGGCGGCGATCCCGAGCGGGTGGCCAGATTCTCGATCGCGCTGCTTGCCTGCCTGCGCGGCTCGATATGCCTCTACCAGGGCGAGGAACTCGGTTTCGGCGAGGCCGACCTTGCCTTCGAAGACCTCCGCGATCCCTACGGAATCCGGTTCTGGCCCGGCTACAAGGGCCGCGACGGTTGCCGCACGCCGATGGTCTGGGAGGCGCAGTCCGAGCAGGGCGGATTTACCGACGGCAAACCATGGTTGCCGATTGCGGACGAGCATCGCGCGCTCGCTGTCGACCGCCAGCAGGCCGATGCGCGGTCCGTCCTGGCGCACTATCGCGCAGTGCTGGAGGCGCGTCGCCGGCACCCTGCGCTGGTCGCCGGAACCATCAAGATTCTTGCGGCCGAAGGCGATGTGCTGACCTTCGAGCGGGAGGCAAAAGGCGAGCGATTGTTGTGCGTTTTCAACTTTTCCGACGCTGCAGCGGACGTGCCCCTGCCAGCCGGAGTGCGCAAGATCGAGCCTCTGGAATTCGCCGGCACTGCGGGACTTTTTGCACCCGGAACGTTACAGGTGCCCGGACTGGCCTACTTCATCGGTCGCTTGATTTGAATGAGCTCAGGTTGACTTAGGGTGAGCATGAGTCGTGTTGAAATAAAGTTTTGTCGCGAATAGTGTCAGCCACCGCTGGCGGTAGGGAGCCGCTGGCCCGCTCAACGAAGCCGGGCATTCCGGCATTCGGGTGCTAACCAGGCGAGGCCGTGTTTTTACGGGGAACACGCCTAATTGGGAGATGAAAACTCATGCTCAAAAATATGCTGAAAGCGACCGTGTTCGCCACGACGCTCGCATTGACCGCAGGCGCGGTATCGATGCCGGCCTTCGCGGAGGTCGTCTACAATCGCGGCAATTCGGCCGATCCGGAGTCGCTCGATCCGCACAAGACCTCGACGGTCTATGAAGCGCACATCCTGCGCGACCTGTTCCTGGGACTGGTGATGCAGGACAAGGACGCCAATCTTATTCCGGGCGCCGCAGAAAGCTGGACCGTTTCCGATGACGGCCTGGTCTACACGTTCAAGCTCCGTCAGGGTGCGACGTGGTCGGACGGTAGCGCGGTGACGGCTGAGGATTTCGTCTACTCGTTCCGCCGCCTTGAAGACCCTGCGACCGGCGCGGAATATGCGTCGATGCTTTACCCCATTGTCGGTGCCGAAGAGGTGAATACCGGCAAAGGCAAAGTCGAGGACATGGGCGTTAAGGCGGTAGACGCGTCTACGCTCGAAGTTAAGCTCAAGGCGCCCACGCCCTACTTCCTGGAGATGCTGACCCATCAGGCCGCATATCCGGTGAACAAGGCAGCCATCGAGAAGCTCGGCGCTGACTGGATCAAGCCTGGCAATCTGGTTTCCAATGGCGCCTTCACGCTCGCCGAGTTCGT
>MEEF01000007.1 GCA_001724355.1 Mesorhizobium sp. SCN 65-20
ATTCGAAGGCGTGGCGCTCGTCTCCGCGCCGCGCTGAAGGGTGTCAGGACAGAACATGGCCAATCTGAAGGATCATCTCGGCAGACCCGTCGTCGCCGTCACCGGCATCGGCGTCGTCACTTCGCTCGGCGTCGGCAAGGCCGACAACTGGGAGGCACTGACCTCCGGCAAATCGGGCATCCATCCGATCACGCGCTTTCCGGTCGATCATCTCAACACCCGCATCTCGGGAATGGTCGACTTCCTGGAATCGAGCAGCAAGGGAGCCAGCGCGCTCACCTATGAGCTCGCCGAGACTTCGGCGCTCGAGGCCGTCAGCGAAGCCGGCTTCGAGATCGGCGACTTCGACGGACCGTTGTTCCTTGCGTCCCCGCCGGTCGAGCTCGACTGGGCTGATCGATTTGCGCTCTATGCCGCCGACAAGGAAGAGGGTTCGGCCTCCGAGCGGCTGCTGCGGGTCGCCCGCAACCTCAATTCGCTCGACATGTTCGACAGCTCGCAGTTCGGCTCGATCGCCGACCGCCTCGCCGATCGCTTCGGCACGCGCGGCCTGCCGATCACCACGTCGACGGCCTGTGCATCGGGTGCCACCGCGATCCAGCTCGGCGTCGAGGCAATCCGTCGCGGCGAATGCGATCGCGCGCTGTCGATCGGCGCCGATGGCTCGGCGACCGCCGAGGCGCTAATCCGCTTCTCGCTGCTTTCGGCGCTGTCGACCAACAACGACGTGCCGGAAAAGGCATCCAAACCCTTCTCCAAGGACCGCGACGGCTTCGTGCTGGCGGAGGGCTCGGCAGCGCTCGTGCTCGAGTCGCTCGAAAGCGCGCTTGCCCGTGGCGCCGAAGTGCTCGGCATCCTCAGGGGCTGCGGCGAAAAGGCCGACGACTTCCACCGCACCCGCTCCAAGCCCGACGGCTCGCCGGCCATCGGCGCCGTCAAGGCGGCCCTTGCGGACGCTGGCCTGAGCGAAGACGAGATCGACTACGTCAACGCCCATGGCACCTCGACGCCCGAGAACGACAAGATGGAGCATCTGTCGTTGTCGACCGTCTTCGGCCAGCGCATCCGCAAGATCCCGGTGTCATCGAACAAGTCGATGATCGGCCACACGCTATCGGCAGCAGGGGCCATTGAGGCCGCCTTCTCGCTGATGACGATGCGCGAGGGCGTCATTCCGCCGACCATCAACTACGACAATCCCGATCTATCGATCGAGCTCGACGTGGTGCCCAATGTGAAGCGGAAGGCCGAGGTTCGCACCGTGCTTTCCAACTCCTTCGGCTTCGGCGGCCAGAACACCTGCCTTGTCATGGCGCGGGAACCGGTCTAAGCGACCGCCTACACGAATTTAGGCCCTGCGGCGCTGCTGGCGCATCGAAATGCGATGTGCTGGCGCCGCAGCGACAAGGATTAGCGACACCATGCGCGCATTGCAGCTCGTTGAGGACCGCCGGCTCGAGCAGGTCGACATCGCCCCGCCGCCGCCTCCCGGCCTCGGCGAAGTCACACTCCGCATCAAGGCGGTTGCCCTGAACCACATCGACGTCTGGGGCTGGCGTGGCATGGCCTTCGCCAAGCGCAAGCTGCCGCTGGTGATCGGCGCGGAAGCCTCGGGCGAGGTCGACCAGGTCGGCCCCGGCGTCACCGGTCTTGCGCCCGGCCAGCTCGTGTCGATCTACGGCGCCCGCACCTGTGGCCTCTGCCGCCCCTGCCGCGAAGGCCGCGACAATCTCTGCGAGCACGTCTCGGGCGTGCACGGCTTCCATCTCGACGGCTTCGCGCAGGAGAAGATCAACCTGCCGGCGCGCCTGTTGGTCCCCGCACCTCCCGGCGTCGACGCCGTGGGTGCTGCCGTGGCACCTGTCACCTTCGGCACAGTCGAGCATATGCTGTTCGACAACGCCAGGCTCGAGCCGGGCGAGACGATCCTCGTCCATGCCGGCGGCTCGGGCATCGGCACGGCGGCGATCCAGCTCGCCAAGAAGATGGGCTGCACCGTCATCACCACCGTCGGCTCCAACGACAAGATCGAGAAGGCCAAGACACTCGGCGCCGACCATGTCATCAACTACCGCGAGGACCGCTTCGAGGGCGTCGTGCGCAAGCTGACCAAGAAGAAGGGCGTCGACGTCGTCTTCGAACATGTCGGCAAGGACACCTGGGCCGGCTCGATGTTCAGCCTCAGGCGCGGCGGCCGCCTCGTCACCTGCGGTTCGACCTCGGGCGTCTCGACCGACATGAACCTGATGATGCTGTTCCAGCAGCAGCTGAAGATCCTCGGGTCCTTCGGCTGCCGCATGGAGAACATGGCGGACGCCATGCAGAAGATGGCTGCGGGACTGGTCAAGCCGGTCATCGACACCGAGGTCGATTTCGGCACGATAGACACGGCACTGAAGCGCATGGAAGGCCGCGACGTCTTCGGCAAGATCATCCTGCGCGTCGACTGAGGACCTGTCCGAATTGCCCCGCAAGAAGGCAAGCAAGATACCCAATCCGACGATGATGCGGATCATGGGTCGCCTGCGCCAGCTCAACTACTGGCTGATCGCCCAGGTTGCCCTGGTCGCGCTGAAGCTGCTGCGGCTGCTGCCGGTCGACAAGGCGCTGAACTTCGCCGACCGCGCCGCGCGCACCGTCGGCCCCTGGTTCGGCCGCCACCGCGTCGCCGTCGACAATATTCGCCGCGCCTATCCTGAAAAGACCGACGCCGAGGTCGAGGCAATCGCCCTGGACATGTGGGGCAACATGGGGCGCCTCGGCGCGGAATATATCTTCCTCGACCAGATCTTCGACTACGTCCCACATGCCGACACGCCCGGCCGCATCGAGGTCTCCGGCATCGACCACTTCATTGAGATCGCCTCCGAAGAGAAGCCGCATATCCTCTTTACCGGCCATCTCGGCAATTTCGAGCTTCTGCCGATCGCGGCGGCGACCTTCGGCATGAAGATGACGGCGCTGTTCCGCCCGCCGAACAACCCCTATCTCGCCGAGTACATCTTCTCGACCCGCGCTTCCAACATGGGCGACCTGCTCGCCTCGCAGCGCGGCGCCTCGTTCGCGCTCGCCGGCATTCTCGACCGTGGCGGCAATGTTGGCGTGCTGGTCGACCAGAAGTTCAGCCGGGGCCTCCGTACCACCTTCTTCGGTCGCGAATGCGAGACGAACCCGGTGCTCGCCATGCTAGCGCGCCATTACGAGTGCGACGTCTATCCGGCGCACTGCGTACGCCTGCCGGGAAACCGCTACCGCCTGACGGTCGAGGACAAGCTCACACTGCCCCGCAACGAGAACGGCTCGGTCGACGTGCAGGCTCTGACCCAGATGCTCAACGACACTGTCGAGCGCTGGATCCGTGAAGATCCCGGCCAGTGGATGTGGTTCCACAAGCGCTGGACCCTGTCCGGCGGACGCCGCCGCAAGGTCAACAAGGCGGGCAAGCTCGCCGCGGACTCCTGAAGATTACAGCGCCGCGCGTCCTTCTGGACGCGCAAAGGACGCTGTAACACTTTGAATTTTTGCATGATCCTTTCCGAAATTCGATTCCGAACTTCGGGGTCATGCACTACCCGCCGTAGTAGTTCATCACGGCATGGCGGGCCTCGGCGAAGAACAGCCAGCGCTCCGTGACCAGTCCGACCGCATAGAACAGAACCGCCAGAACCGCGGCGATGATCGCCAGCCCGCCGTTGCCTGCAAGCAACGCGGCGAGCAGCAGCAGAACAGGCAGCGCACCGCCGACGAGGACGGCCAGCTTCGACAGCTTCACCGCATGCTTGCGGGCGACCTTGAAGCCCATTTCGCGGGTCAGGTAGTTCTCGTTGACATGCGGCCGCTCGAACAGCCGGACGCGGCCGATATGTCCGAGGCCGGTCGCGGTCTCTGGCGTTGAGATCGGCGCCAGAGTGCGAAGCCGGGTCCACCACGCCTGTTTGGCCACCCAGGCGCCCACCACGGCCAAAAGAGCCGGCACACTGAGCAGCGAGCCGGGGCCGCCGGAAGCGAATGCCACGACGGTCGCGAGCAGCAATCCCCCTGCCGTGGCGAACAGCAGGTAGCACAGCGGCGTAAGCGGCGTGTTCCATGCCTGGATGGAGCGCAGCGACGCATAGATCATGGCAGTGCAGTAGACCGTTGCGGCGCACATGGCCGTGCTGATCCAGCCGGCCAGCGGCACATGGCGCCCCTCGATCACCGACATCCAGGCCGAAATCGTCAGCGGCACGAAGGTCGCGAGCGCCATCACCCCTTCCCGCGACAACCAGCTCGACCGCCATTGCGAAAGCGCCCGCCAGGCTCGCTGCGGATTGCCGAGGTGCCGCGTCGAGGCGAGCAATCCCCCGGCGATCAGCATCAGCGCAAGTACATGCGCCGCCCGGACGGCGACGGCGGATGGGTCGAGCAAACCCAGCCCGAGCACGGCCGCCAGCCCGTAGCCGAGGCCGGACATCGTGGTGAAGATGATGACGGAAGGAGCAGGATGCATTCTCAGATTCGGTCCAGCATGCCGTCGAGCCAGGCGAAGAAGCCCTTGGCACCGTCGGTGTTTTCAGCCAGCACAGCCGGCCCCGCGCTCGCGGCGAGCGGCTTGCGGGGGCGCGGCGGCAGATATTTATTGGTCGGGCGCGTGCCCTGCTCGGGCATGAGGTCGAAGCCACCGCGTTCGGCAACCATGCGCGACACCTCGGAAGTCGGATCGCCGAGGTCGCCGTAGTGCCGGGCATTGGCCGGGCACGTGCGCACGCAGGACGGCACGCGGTCGATTTCCCGCAGCGTCTCGTTGTAGATGCGGTCGATGCAGAGCGTGCATTTCTTCATCACGCCGGCGGCCAGATCCATCTCGCGTGCGCCATAGGCGCAGGACCAGGCACAGAGGCCGCAGCCTATGCACTTGTCCTCGTCAACCAGCACGATGCCGTCCTCGGCCCGCTTGTACGAGGCCCCCGTCGGGCAGACGGTGACGCAGGGCGCGTCCTCGCAGTGCAGGCAGGATTTCGGGAAATGCACGATGCGGGCCTCCCCCGCCTCGCCGATCACCTGGCCACCCTCCGGCACCACCTCGAAGGTATGGATGCGGTTGAGGAAGGTACCGGAGACGTCGGCACCATATGGATGCTGATCCGACAATGCGGCGCCATAGCCGCCGGTGTTCCATTCCTTGCAACTGATGACGCAGGCATGGCAGCCGACGCAGACGTCGAGGTCGATCACCAGGCCGAGTTTCTTGGGAGTGGGCAGCGATGGCAGGCTGGTCATTTCGTCCACTCCTGCCCGTAGCGCAATTCATCCGCATGCGGCCGCGCCGGCGCCACGGCCGCGAAATGCGGTTCGCTGACCTCCCCGGACTCCGCCATCTCGATCCGCACGCGCAGATCATACCACGCGGCCTGGCCGGTGATCGGATCGGAGTTCGACCAGCGCAATCCGTCGCCTTTCGGTGGTAGAAGTTCATGTATCAAGTGGTTCATGAGGAAGCCTTTTCGGGCTTCCGGTGCATCCCGGTCGAGGGCCCAGGCGCCCTCCCGCTTGCCGATCGCATTCCAGGTCCAGATGGTGCTCGAATTCACCGCCTCCATGCGTGCGATCTCGACCTTGATGCGCCCGTGATGCGAGATGACCCAGACCCAGTCGCCGCTCGCCAAGCCGAGTTCGTCGCAGATCGGTCCCGGCACATAGAGCGCGTTCCTGGTGTGGATCTGCCTGAGCCACGCATTCATCGAGCCCCAGGAATGGTACATCGCCGCCGGCCGCTGGGTGATGGCGTGATAGGGGAATTCGCTTGCACTGACGGCTGCCTCCTCGAAAGGGCGGTACCAGCAAGGCAGTGGGTCGAAACTCTCAAGGATGCGCGTCCTGTGTGTTTCCGGCGCCAGCGGCTCCCGCAGGCCCTCGGCCGAGAGGCGGAATTTCTGCAGCGTCTCCTGGTAGAGCTGGAAGGTCACGGGCTGCGGCGTGTCGAAGAACCCCATGCGCACCGCGAAGTCCTGATAGGCCTGGTTGGCGTGCTTGAAGAACTGGGCCTCGAGCGGAATGTGGGCCGAGAAGAACGAGCCGTTCTCGATGTAGCGCTGAAGCTGTTCCGGGTTGGACGCCCCTCGCCCCGTACGGTCTCCGCTGCTGCCTCGAAAGCCCGCCAGCGGCCCGATGCCCGGACGCCGCTCATGGCGGACGATGTAGTCGGCATAGTCCTTGTAGAGCGGCTTGCCGTGGTTGTCGGCAAAGCCCGGCAGTTTGAGGCGCGCGCCGAGGTCGAGCAGGACCGTCTGGAAGCCGCGCACGTCGCGGTCGGGCTCCACCACCGGCCAGCGTATGGCATCCTGAACCGCATCGGGCTCGGAGATCGGCCGGTCGAGCATTGAAATGCAGTCGTGCCGCTCGAGATAGGTCGTGTCGGGCAGGATGAGGTCGGCATAGGCGACCATCTCCGACGAATAGGCATCGGAATAGATGATCTTGGGGATGCGATAGTCGCCGGTCGCCGGGTCCTTGTCCTCCAGCATCTTGATGACGCCGGCGGTGTTCATCGACGAGTTCCAGGCCATGTTGGCCATGTAGAGGAACATCAAGTCGATGGGGTACGGGTCGCCGGCATGCGCATTGGCGATCACCATGTGCATCAGCCCGTGGGCCGAAATCGGGGCGTCCCAGGAAAACGCCTTGTCGATGCGCATCGGCCGTCCTTCCGGATCGACCAGCAAGTCCTCCGGACCGCGCGGAAAGCCGAGATGCGGTCCCGAAAGCGGCTTGTTGGAGCCGAAGTGCTCGGCCTTGCCATGCGGGGTCGGGTGGGCCGCGGTCGGCTTCGGATAAGGCGGCTCGAAGCGGAACCCGCCCGGGCAATCGACGGCTCCGATCAGCACCTGCAGCATGTGCAGCGCGCGCGCCGTCTGGAAGCCGTTGGAATGCGCCGACAGCCCGCGCATGGCATGGAACGACACCGGCCGGCCGAGATAGCTCTGGTGCCGCTGGCCGTTGACGTCGGTCCAGGGCTGGTCGATCGAGATCGCCTCGTCGAAGGCCACGCGCCCTATCTCGGCCGCGAGGCCGCGGATCGTCTCCGCCGGCACGCCGGTTTCCCGGGCCACGGCCTCGGGCGCATACTCAGGGTCGAGGTACTTTTCCGCCAGGAGTTGGAAAGCGGGTACGGCGGAGCGACCGTCGGGCAACTCGACGCGGCCATAGAGCCCCGCCCGCGCGCCCGGTGATCCCAGCGGCACGACCTGCTCGGTCACCGTCTCGTGGACCTGGACCTTGCCGTCCTTGTCGCGGAGGAAGAGGCGGTGTTCGCCGGTGCCCGGCGCGTCGATCACCAGCCATGTCGCGTTCGAATAGCGCACGATGTAGTCGACATCGATCCTGCGCGCCTTGAGCAGTTCATGCACCAGGGACAGGATCAGGAGGCCGTCGGTGCCCGGGCGGATGCCGATCCAGTTGTCGGCAACCGCCGAGTAGCCCGTCCGCACCGGGTTGACCGACACGAAGCGCGCGCCGCGTTTCTTGAGCTTGGAAATGCCGATCTTGATCGGATTGGAATCGTGATCCTCGGCGACGCCGAACATGACGAACAGCTTGGTCCGGTCCCAGTCCGGCGCGCCGAACTCCCAGAACGCCCCGCCGATGGTCATGATGCCGGCGGCTGCCATGTTGACCGAACAGAACCCGCCATGCGCGGCATAGTTCGGCGTGCCGAACTGCTGCGCCCAGAATCCGGTCAGCGACTGCGACTGGTCGCGCCCGGTGAAGAAGGCAAGCTTCTTGGGATCAGACTGGCGCACCCCGTCGAGCCATTCGGTCGCCAGCGACAGCGCCTCGTCCCAGGAAATCTCCTTGAACTCCCCCGAGCCGCGCGGCCCGGTCCTGAGCAGCGGCGCGCGCAGCCGCGCCGGGGCATAGTGCTGCATGATGCCGGCCGAGCCCTTTGCGCACAGCACCCCGCGATTGACCGGGTGGTCGCGATTGCCCTCGATGTAGCGGACCTTGCCGTCCTTGAGATGGACGTCGATCCCGCACCGGCAGGCGCACATGTAGCAGGTTGTCTTGCGGACCTCGTCGGACACAGGTTCCGAAAGGGCCATGCGCGGTTCAGACGTCATCAGCGACCTCCCTGACGACGAGTCCTACTCCAGGCGCCCGGCGAAAGGAAATGCGCCAGAACGGCAGTCTACGGCAAAATTCGTCTACGTTCGGAAGGGAACTTAGGTCGGGCGGCTAATGTATCGCCGAAAATGGAAAGACCGGAACGGTTGCCCGTTCCGGTCTTTCCCATGCCCGTCACCCCGATCTGAACTTGTGTCAGAAATCGATTGCACATTAGCAAGATGAGAAACATGCCACCATGGCGAACGGTCCAGATCGCAGCTTGTCCACCGCATTCCGGTCACCATGAGACAAATCTGCAACAGAAATGGCGGCAATCGGCCTATCTGGTGACGACAATCCGCGTATTGCGCCGTCCGACCTGCCTCACCAGCGCATAGAATCGCGCCGCATTGGCGACTCGCAGCCTTACGCAGCCATGCGAGGCCGGCCTCCCGAGTTGACGCACGTAGCCGGTGCCATGAATGGCATAGCCGCCGTTGTAGAAGACGGAATAAGGCATCGGCGCGTTTTCGTATTTGCTCGAGTACCACATGCGGTTGAGGCGCTTGGGCCGCCAGCTGCCCCGCGGCGTCACATAACCCCTTCGCGCGGTCGACACCAGCCAGCGGTGGATCACCTGCCCCTTCATGGTCACCGTCATGGTCTGGGACGAGATGTCTATTCTCGCGACGAGCGCCTCGGCGGCGCCCTGGCTGGGCAGTAGGGATGCCGCGGTGACGGCGGCAATGAGGAGCACTCTGTGCAGCATCGCACATTCTCCGGACCGTTCGGTCCACCCGCCTGACATCGATCCAAACACGAGAAGATTTGCGCTTCGTAAAGCCGACCAGGTCGTTGGCCTGGCCGCGCTGTGTGCAAAGACCATTTCGCCGGCGAACCTCTGCCCCTCGACAGTCCCTATCGACGCGCCCCGCTGGCCCAGTTGACTTGCTTCCCCTAGGGCATAGGCTTCTTCCTGCGGCTGGAACCTTCATGCCACCTGCATCGAGAGGACAACGTGCGGCCGTGTGCGGACCGTCGCCGGAGGAGTCTTTGATCATGAAACAATTGCAAGCATTTAGCGGAATGAGCCGACGCGACCTGCTTTCCTTGATTGGCATCGCTGCGGGCTCGGCAACCATGTATCAGGCAATGACCAGCCTCGGCCTGGCGGTTGAATCCGGTTATCGAGGGCCGGTGAAGCTGGAGGGCGATCCCAAGGGGGCAACCGTCCTGATCCTGGGGTCCGGCCTCGCTGGCATGACCGCCGCGCTGGAGTTGCGGGCCGTCGGCTACAAGGTCAAGATTCTGGAGTACAACAGCCGTTCCGGCGGCCGTAACTGGACGCTGCGCGGCGGCGACACCTACACCGAACTCGGCGGCGCGACACAGAAATGCGAGTTCGACGAAGGGCTCTACATCAACCCGGGTCCCTGGCGCATCCCCTACCACCACAATGGCCTCCTGGCCTATTGTCGCCGGCTCGGGGTGAAGCTCGAGCCGTTCCAGCAGCTCAACCACAATGCCTTCCTGCATTCATCCAAGGCCTTCGGCGGCAAGCCGCAGCGCGTGCGCGACATCAAGATCGACTTCCAGGGGCATGTGTCGGAACTGCTGGCCAAGGCCGCGCACACGGGCAAGCTCGAAGGCGCGGTGACCAAGGAAGACCAGGAGATGCTGCTCGAGGCGCTGCGTTCCTGGGGCGCGCTCGACAAGAACTATGCCTATGTGAAGAGCATCGCGACCTCGGAGTTCCGCGGCTTCGCCAAGGATCCGGGCGGCGGCCTGAGCGGGATTCCGACGCCAAGCGAACCGATTGCCCTGACGGACATCTTGAGTTCTGGCCTTTGGGGTAGCCTCGCCAACTTCGCGCTCTACGAGTTCCAGACGACCATGTTCCAGCCCGTGGGTGGTATCGACATGATCGGCAAGGCCTTCACCAAGGAGGTCGGCGACCTCATCACCTATCACGCCAAGGTCACCAAGATTCACCAGGACGACAAGGGTGTCACGGTCACGTACGAGGACCAGCAGAAACCCGGCACGATCGTCGAGGAGAAGGCCGACTGGTGCATATGCACCATTCCGCTCACCATCCTCAGCCAGATCGAGCTCAACGTCAGCGCGCCCATGCAGGCCGCGATCGAGGCCGTGCCTTACGCCTCGTCGGTCAAGGTCGGCCTGCAGTTCAAGCGCCGCTTCTGGGAACAGGATGAGCTCATCTTCGGCGGCGTCAGCTACACCGACCTGCCGATCACCCAGATCTCGTACCCGAGCACCAGCTTCAATACCAACGGCAAGGGCGTGCTGCTCGGCGCCTACACCTGGAACGGCCCGCATTCCTACGAGTTCACCGCCATGCCGCCGGAGGAACGCGTCAAGCGCGCGGTCGAATACGGCACGATGATCCATCCGCAATACAAGGACGAGTTTGAGAACGGCATCGCAATGGCCTGGCACCGCTCGCCCTTCACGCTGGGCTGCGCGGGCGACTGGACCGAGGAGGCACGCAAGGAGCACTACGAGAACCTCTGCAAGATCGACGGGCGCATCGTGCTCGCCGGCGAGCATGCCTCCTACATTCCGGCGTGGATGGAGGGCGCGATCCTGTCGTCGCTCGATGCCATCACCCGGCTGCATCAACGTGTCGTCGCGGGATGACGGCCATGCCCCGCCATCCCTCACTCCCCGTTTTCGCAAGGCACGCCACAATGACCCAGCAACTTGCACAGCCAATCGGCCTGTTCGCCGCGGCGGCGTTCGCTGCCGCCCTTTCCGCAACCGCAGCGCTCGCCGATTCGGCCGGTGCGACGTTCAGTGAGGGCGACAACTTCTCGGAAAAGACCGGACAGGAACTCTATTCCAACGTCTGCCAGGCGTGTCACATGGACAAGGGCCAGGGCGCCGTGGGCGCCGGCAAATACCCGGCTCTCGCCAAGAATGAAAACCTGGCGGCCGGCGGCTATCCGGTGACCGTCGTGTTGCATGGCCTGAAGGGCATGCCGCCGGTCGGACAGATGATGAGCGACGATCAGGTCGCCGCGGTGGTCAACTACGTCCGGACCAACTTCGGCAACGACTACAAGGATGCCGTCACGGTCGAGGACGTGGCCGGCGCGCGCTGACTGACGAAACGGCCAGCACGGCTGCCGGTCGGTTCATTTCCCAACACGCAGAGGAGACGGAAATGCCCAAGATGCGGATTGCCGCCGCCACGCTCGCGGCCGGCCTGTTGTTCGCAAGCGGCGCGATGGCCCAGGACGTCGTGCGCCACAAGAACCCGAACTCGGATTTTCCCATAGCGCAGGCGGTCGAGGTGCCGGGCGGCAAGACCACAGTCTATGTCAGCGGCGCAGTGCCTTCCGTCGTCGACGAAAAGGCGGACAAGGGCAGCATCGCAGCCTATGGCAACACCAGGACCCAGACCGAATCGGTGTTGAAGTCGATCGAAAAGACGCTCGACGGGCTCGGCCTCAAGATGGGCGACGTGGTCAAGATGCAGGTCTTCCTCGTCGGCGATCCGGCAATGGGCGGCAAGATGGACTTCAGCGGCTTCATGGACGGCTACACGCAGTTCTTCGGCACAACGGAGCAGCCCAACCTGCCGGCGCGCTCGGTGATGCAGGTCGCGGGCCTCGTGGCCCCGGGCTGGCTCGTCGAGATCGAAGTCACCGCCGTCCGCCCCTGATCCCACAGCCCGGTGCTGCCCACTCATCCGGGCAGCCCGGCCCGCTCGACACGCCGTTCCAGATGCGCAAGACTGACGGAGACCAAGGCAAATCGGGTTGATGTCGACCGCATGTACGACAGGCTTTTCAAGACCATAGACGATCGCCGTGACGAACTGGCTGAACTCACGGCGGAATTGATCCGCTTCCCGACCATCAACCCGCCCGGCGACGCCTACGGCCCCTGCGCCGAGTACATCGGCAAGCGCCTGGGCAAGCGCGGCTTCGGCGTTGAATTCGTCCGGGCCGAGGGCACGCCCGGCGACACCGACCGGTATCCGCGCATCAATGTCATTGCCCGCTTCGACGGCAGGTCGATGGGCAAGACCGTTCATTTCAACTCACACATCGACGTGGTCGAAGCTGGCGAGGGCTGGACGGTAGACCCGTTCGCCGGCGTCATCAGCGACGGGCGCGTCTGGGGCCGCGGCGCCTGCGACATGAAAGGCGGGCTCGCTGCTTCCATCATCGCTGCCGAAGCCTTCATGGATATCAATCCTGACTTCCCCGGCGCCATCGAGATTTCAGGCACGGTCGACGAGGAATCCGGCGGTTTCGGAGGCGTCGCCTACCTCGCCGGGAAGGGGTATTTCTCCAGGCCGAAGGTCGACCATGTGATCATCCCGGAGCCGCTCAACAAGGACCGCATCTGCCTCGGCCACCGGGGCGTCTGGTGGGCCGAGATCGAGACAAAGGGCGAGATCGCACATGGCTCGATGCCGTTCCTGGGTGATTGCGCGGTGCGCCACATGGGCGCGGTGATCGAGGCCTTCGAACGCGACCTCTTCCCCGCCCTCGACCGCAAGACGACGCGCATGCCAGTGGTGCCGGAAGGCGCCCGGCGCTCGACCATGAACATCAACTCGATCCATGGCGGCCAGACCGACGACTTCCGACCCGGCCTGCCCTCGCCCAACGTACCCGACTCCTGCCGGCTGACCATCGACCGCCGTTTTCTGCTGGAGGAGAACATCGCCGAGGTGAAGGGCGAAGTAACCAGCATCCTCGACCGGCTGAAGCGCGAGCGGAAAAAGTTCGACTACGAGATCCGCGACATCATGGAAGTCCAGCCGCTCATGACCGAGCGCGACGCGCCAGTCGCCTCCGCCATAGCCGAGGGCATCCGCGCCATATTCGACAAGGAGCCCGAATATGTGATCTCGCCCGGAACCTACGACCAGAAGCACGTCGCGCGCATCGGCCATCTCTACGATTGCATCGCCTACGGCCCCGGTATCCTCGACCTCGCTCACAGGCCCGACGAGTGGGTGGGCATCGACGACATGGTGCAATCGGCAAAGGTGATGGCCGTCGGCCTCGATATATTGCTGCGCGGCAGGTTGAGCGGCTGAACAGCCAAGCATTACAGGACGATGGCGCCGGAAATCCATTTCCGCCAGGTCGTCGCGATTGTAACAAACTTGATTTACTCGGCCGGAGATTCGCGCTTCTATCCGGCCACAAAGTCGAAGCGGGGGAAACCAGTATGAAGCAGTGGAAGACTATTCTCGCGGCCGCAGCGATTGCACTTGCATCGAGCACCGCCGCAATGGCGGCCCGCACCGACCTGGTGCTCGGCATGCCGCTGGAGCCCCCGCATCTCGATCCGACCGCAGGTGCTGCCGCCGCGATCGACGAAGTGCTCTACGCGAATGTCTTCGAAGGCCTCACCCGCATCGGCCAACGCGGCGAGGTTCTGCCGGACCTTGCCGAAAGCTGGACCATCTCTGACGACGGCAAGACCTACACCTTCAAGCTGCGCTCGGGCGTGAAGTTCCACGACGGAACCGACTTCAACGCCGATGACGTGAAGTTCTCGCTCGACCGCGCGCGTGGGGAAAACTCGGTCAATGCCCAGAAGGGCCTGTTTGCTCCGATCGATACGGTCGAGGTCGTCGATCCGTCCACAGTCAAGGTCACGCTGAAGAACCCGCTGGGCTCCTTCCTCTACAATCTCGGCTGGGGCGATGCCGTGATCGTGGCGCCTGAGAGCGCCGAGACCAACAAGGAAAAGCCGATCGGCACCGGCCCCTTCAAGTTCCAGAACTGGGCCAAGGGCTCGGCGATCACGCTGGTCAAGGCGGATAGCTACTGGGGCGATCCGATCGCGCTGGACAGGGCCGAGTTCCGCATCATCCCCGACGCCGCGGCAGCCGTACCCGCGCTGCTGTCGGGCGACGTCCAGGCGCTGCCCAACTTCCAGCTCGGCGATGCCTTGGCCCAGGTTCGCGCCGATCCGCGCTTCAAGGTGGTGATCGGCACCACCGAGGGCGAGACGGTGCTGGCCACCAACAACAAGAAGCCGCCGTTCGACAAGCTCAAGGTGCGGCAGGCGATTGCCCACGCCATCGACCGCAAGGCCCTCATCGATGGCGCCACCGGTGGGCTCGGCACGCCGATCGGTTCGCACTTCGCCCCGCACAACCCGGCCTATGTGGATCTTACCGGCACCTATCCGCATGATATTGCCAAGGCCAAGGAGTTGCTCAAGGAGGCGGGTTATCCCGATGGCTTCAAGGCAACGCTGAAGCTGCCGCCGGTGGGCTACGCCCGCCAGGGCGGCGAGATCGTCGCCTCGCAGTTGCGCGAGATCGGCATCGATTTGCAGATCATCCCGGTCGAATGGGCCGACTGGCTGAAGCAGGTGTTCACCGACAAGGACTACGACCTGTCGATCGTGTCGCACACCGAACCCAACGACATCGATATCTATGCCCGCAAGGACTACTACTTCAATTACGACAACCCCGCCTTCAACAAGGTCATCGACGAGCTCAACCTGACCTCAGACGAGGCCAAGCGCACCGAGCTCTACAAGCAGGCGCAGAAGATTCTCGCCGACGATGCCGTGAACGGCTTCCTGTTCGAACTGCCCAAGGTCGGCATCTGGGACGCCAAGGTCGAGGGCCTGTGGGAGAATTCGCCCATCCAGGCCAACGACCTGACCAAGGTGAAGTGGGCCGACTGACAAGAACCCTGTGAAAGACGCCGCTCCGCAACCTCCACGAGCTTTCGGAGCGGTGTTTTCTCGGGCAGTTTGAGCCGATGACCGCATACCTGCTCAAACGCCTGTTGATCGGAGCTGCGACCCTCGTCGTGGCTTCCGTTGTGGTGTTCCTGGTGCTGGAGGTGGTGCCCGGCGACCCGGCCCGGCTGATGCTCGGCATGAACGCCTCGGACGCCCAGGTCGAGCTGCTGCGCGAGCAGATGGGGCTCAACCAGCCGCTCGTCTGGCGCTATCTCGATTGGGCGCGCGGCCTGCTGCAGCTCGATTTCGGCAAGTCCTACACCTATTCTGTGCCGGTCGCAGACCTGATCAAGGAACGGCTGGTGGTCTCGTTGCCACTCGCCGTGATCGCTCTCGCCCTGTCGACGCTGATTGCAATCCCTGTCGGGCTCTTCGCCGCCGCCCGCCGCGGCAAGGCTTCGGATACCGCCGCCATGGCCGCGGCCCAGATTGGGGTCGCCATGCCCAATTTCTGGTTCGCGCTGCTTCTGGTTTATGTCTTCGCCGTGTGGCTGCGGCTGGTGCCGGCCGGCGGCTTCCCGGGCTGGAGCGCTGGCATCTGGCCAGCGCTCAAGGCGCTGATCCTTCCCGCAGTCGCACTGGCCCTGCCGCAGGCTGCCATATTGAGCCGGGTCACGCGCGCGGCCCTCATCGAGGTGCTAGGCGAGGACTACATCCGCACCGCCCGCGCCAAGGGTATGCCGATGCGCGCGGTGCTCTGGCGGCACGCGCTGCGCAACGCCATGATCCCGGTGCTGACCATCATGGGCCTGCAATTCGCCTTCCTGCTCGCCGGCACCATCATAATCGAGAACGTGTTCTACCTGCCGGGCCTCGGGCGGCTGGTCTTTCAGGCCATCACCCAGCGCGACCTGATCGTGGTCGAGAGCGTCGTGATGCTGCTGGTGGCGATCGTCGTGCTGGTCAATCTCGTGGTCGACCTGTCCTACGCACTGGTCGACCCGCGGCTGAGGACGCGCCAATGAGCGACGCCGCCCAGCACAAGCCGGAAACCCTCAACGACGTCGTCTGGCGCGCACTCGCCAATCGCTCCTTCGTCATCGGCCTGCTCATCACGCTTGCGGTCGCGGCCATGGCGCTGGTTTCGTTCTTCTGGACGCCCTTCGACGTCACCAGGCTCGTCGTCGCCGACCGCATGCAGCCGCCCTCCTCGACGCACTGGTTCGGCACCGACCATTTCGGCCGCGACGTGCTGTCCATGATCATGCTCGGCTCGCGCAACTCGATCGCAGTGGCACTCGTCGCCGTCGGCATCGGCATGGGCATAGGCGTGCCCCTGGGCTGCTGGGCGGCGGCCCGCGGCGGCTGGATCGACGAGGCGCTGATGCGCCTGAACGACCTCGTGTTTGCCTTCCCGGCGCTGCTGTCCGCGGTCATGATCACCGCCGTCTTCGGCCCCGGCGCCATCAATGCCATCATCGCCATCGGCATCTTCAACATACCGGTGTTCGCGCGCGTCGCCCGCGCCGGCGCGCTCGCCATCTGGCCGCGCGAATACATCCTCGCCGCCCGCGCCGCCGGCAAGGGCCCGGCGCGCATCACCGTCGAGCACATCCTGCCCAACATCGCCAACCTGCTGCTCGTCCAGGGCACCATCCAGTTCGCGCTCGGCATTCTGGCGGAGGCTGGCCTGTCCTATGTCGGGCTCGGTGCCCAGCCGCCGATGCCGAGCTGGGGCCGGATGCTGTTCGACGCCCAGACCGTTATGGTGGTGGCACCCTGGCTCGCTCTGTTCCCCGGCTGCGCCATCCTGCTCACCGTGCTCGGGCTCAATCTTCTCGGCGACGGCATCTCCGACATCTTCGACCCGCGCGCGAGGCGCCGTCCATGAGCCTGCTTTCAATCGAGAAGCTGTCGCTCAAGATCGGCAACCTGTCGGTCCTGAAGGACGTCGATTTGTCGATTGCGCCAGGCGAAGTCATGGGACTGGTTGGCGAATCCGGTTCGGGCAAGTCGATGACTGCCCTGGCAATCATGCAGCTCACCCCTACCTCGGCGCGGATCAAGGGGCGCATCGCCTTCAACGGCATCGACATCCTCGGCGCAACCGAACAGCAGATGTGCGCGCTGCGCGGCGACGACATCGGCATGGTCTTCCAGGAGCCGATGACTGCGCTGAACCCGGTGAAGACGATCGGCGAGCAGGTCGCCGAGGGCATAAGGTGGCACACGCGTGCCAGCCGGGCCGAGGCCGAGGACCGTGCGCGGAAGATCCTCGACCGGGTCGGTTTGCCCGACCAGAAGTTTCCGCTCACGCGCTACCCGCACGAACTCTCGGGCGGCCAGCGACAGCGCGTCGCCATCGCCATCGCCTGCGCGCTCAAGCCGAAGCTGCTGATCGCAGACGAACCGACCACGGCGCTCGACGTCGTTCTGCAGGCGCAGATCCTCGACCTGCTGAGGGAACTGGTCGCCGAGAACAGGATGAGCCTGCTTTTCATCTCGCACGACCTCGCCGTGGTCACCGAGATGGCGGACAGGATCACGATCCTACGGCAGGGCTCCGTCACCGAGACCGGCGAAACCGCCCGCACGCTGTCGGACGCGAACCACCCCTATACGCGCCAGCTCGCCCTCGCCTCTATGCACGTTCCCGCCCGCGCAGCGCCGCACATCGACGCCAGCGGTCCGGACCTTTTGCTCGACGTCGCCAACGTCACGCGCGACTATCCCGGCCGGCGCAAATCCTTGTTCTCCAAGCCCGAGACCGTCCGGGCCGTGGACGACGTGTCGCTCACAATGCGGCCTGGAGCCTCGGTGGCACTCGTCGGCCGCTCCGGCTGCGGCAAGTCCACCCTCGCCCGCATGATACTCGCGCTCGACAAGCCGACGTCGGGCACCATCAAGTTCCGTGGCCTCGACATCACCCGTGCCACCGACGACGAGTTGAGACGCCCGCGCCGCAACATGCAGGTAGTGTTCCAGGACCCCTACGGCTCCTTCGATCCGCGCCACACGGTCGAGCGCCTGATCGCCGAGCCGCTCCACCTGCTCGATCGCAAGCCCGACCGCAAGGAGCGGCGCGACATGGTGGTTCGCGCCCTGCACGAAGTCGGCCTCAACCGTTCCGATCTCGACAAATATCCGCACGAATTTTCAGGCGGCCAGCGCCAGCGCCTTTCGATCGCTCGCGCCATCATCACCCGGCCCAAGCTGGTGGTTGCCGACGAGCCGGTTTCCGCACTCGACGTCTCCATCCGGGCCCAGATCCTCGACCTGTTCGCGGCGCTGAACCACCGGCTCGGCATCGCCTACCTCTTCATCACCCACGACCTGACGGTCGCGCGCGCCATCACCGACGACGTGCTGGTCATGCATGAGGGGCGGATCGTCGAGCGCGGCAAGACGACAGAGGTGCTCGCAAACCCGTCGACCAAGGCGACGCAGGCGCTTGTGTCGGCGGCCCCCGACCTGCACCGGGCGATCGCCCGAAAGCTTCAGGAACAGGGGTAAGCCCGCGCTCTACTTCGCAGGCTTGACGACTTCCACCGGACTTACACCGAGCAGGTCGAGCGTGCGGCGCAGCAGCTTCACTTCGTTCTCGGCGAGATGGGCATCGGCCTTGGCGATGTCGGCCATGTGCCGCGCCAGCAGCCTGCGACGCTCGACGTCGAGGTCCTGGAACAGCGCGATCGCCTGCGATCCATTGGTCTCGTAGCCGAAGTCGTTGAGATACTCGACCACCGCGTCGATGCTGTCGTCGCCTATGCCGAACGCCTCGGCGCAGATCCGGCGGAACGCCGCCATCTCGCTGTCGCTGGCCACGCCGTCGGCGAGGATCATGCGGAACAGGAGCAGCAGTTCGGCCGTCAGCACCGGGTCATCGGCGACCTTGCGCACGCCTGGGTCGCCCTCGAAGAGCGAACGAATCTGGGCGAGCAATCCTGTCGACATGCGAATCCCTTCCGTCGAGGCATCTTCCTTGCCCGATATAGAGCAAAGCCAGGCGAAATACACTTGGCCCAACGTCTGATCCGCTGCCGCTATTGCTTCCGCGGCCCCTCTGTGGTGGAAGGCGGCTTATCCCTCCAGGCCGACTTGCCCCAAATATGTTCGATATCGCCACAGAAACACTCCTGTTCCTGACCGCTGCCGCGTTCATTGCAGGCTTCATCGATTCCATCGCCGGCGGCGGCGGGCTCATCACCATTCCGGCGCTGCTGCTTTCGGGCATGCCGCCCGTCGAGGCCCTCGGCACCAACAAGCTGCAGTCGCTGTTCGGCTCCGGATCGGCGACCATCAGCTACGCCGCCAAGGGCCACGTCGACATCCGCAAGCAACTGCCGGCGGCAGCCATGTCCTGCGCGGGCTCGGTGCTTGGCGCCTTGCTGGCAACGGTATTGCCGGGCGACATCCTGCGCATCTTCATGCCGATCCTTCTGGTCGCGATCGCGCTCTACTTCGCGCTCAAGCCCAACATGGACGACGTCGACCGCACCCAGCGCATGACGCCGTTCCTGTTCGGCGTGACCGTCGTTCCGGCGATCGGCTTCTACGACGGCGTATTCGGTCCCGGCACCGGGTCCTTCTTCATGCTGGCCTTTGTCGCGCTCGCCGGCTACGGCGTGCTGAAAGCTACCGCCCACACCAAGCTGCTGAATTTCGCGTCCAACATCGGCGCATTCGGCGCGTTTGCGCTCGTCGGCGTGATTGCCTGGAAGGTCGGCATCGTGATGGGCATCGCGCAGTTCCTCGGCGCGAGGCTTGGCGCCTACATGGCGATGCGCAGCGGCGCCAAGCTCATCAAGCCGCTGCTGATTGGCACATGCGTGGCGCTCGCAGTCCGCCTGCTCGTCGACCCGGCGAACCCGTTCCGCATCATGATGGGCATCTGACGCGGCGGAAACCGCCCCGGCAGCGGTCAGCGCGCGGCGGCAAAGATCGCGTCACAATCGAGGTGACGTTCCAGTTCACCGGCGATCTCGTCGAGGGCGCGGTCGACCTCGGCGCGGTAGTCGACACCACCGCCCCTGATGCCCAGGCTTTCGAGGTAGCGGGCGCGAAACCGGTCGGCCGCGAAGAGCCCGTGCATGTAGGTCCCGAACACCCTGCCGTCCGGCGAGGTGGCGCCGTCCTCGACGCCGTTGATGATTGCGGCCGGCCGCACGCAATCGGGGCCGGTTGTTCGGCCCAGATGTATCTCGTAACCCGACAGAGGCTCGCCGTAGCGCACCGAGCGCGCCTCGACGTTGCGCACGGTCTTTTCCGGTGCCATCACCGTCTCGACATCGAGCAGCCCGAGGCCTTCAGTCTCCCTTACGCTGCCCTCGATCCCGTCGGGATCGCTGACGCGGCGCCCGAGCATCTGGTAGCCGCCGCAAATACCAACGACGTGGCCACCGCGCCGCCTGTGATCCTCGAGGTCGCGGCCCCAGCCGTTCTCCCGGAAATTCAGGAGGTCGCTGATCGTCGACTTGGAGCCAGGGATGACTACCAGACCGGCATCCTCCGGAAGCCGCTGTCCCGGATTGACGAACACCACCTCGACCTGCGGTTCCGCGCGCAGGGGATCGAGATCGTCGAAGTTGGCGATGCGGCCAAGCACCGGCACGGCGACCTTGAGCGCGCGTCTTTCGCCCCCCGCGAGCCGTTCGAGGATCACCGAATCCTCGGCAGGTAGAAGCGCTGCTGCCTTTAGCCAGGGCACCACGCCGAAACAGGGCCAGCCGGTGAACCCGCGGATCGCCGTGATGCCGTCATCGAACAGACTGGCATCGCCCCTGAACTTGTTGATCAGGTAGCCGACGATCATGCGCCGGTCTTCCTCGGGGAGTATGAGATGGGTGCCCGCGACCGACGCGATCACCCCGCCGCGGTCGATGTCGCCAACGAGGATCACCGGCACATCCGCGCGCGTGGCAAAGCCCATATTGGCGATGTCGCGCGGCCTGAGATTGATCTCGGCGGGCGAACCCGCGCCTTCGACGATCACGAGATCGGCGCCCTCGCCCAGCTTTTCCCAGGACTCGAGCACGGCCCCCATCAGTTGCGGCTTAAGCTGCTGGTAGTCGCGCGCCTTCGCCTGGCCGAACACCTTGCCCTGCACGATGACCTGGCTTCCCACGTCGCTCTGCGGCTTGAGCAGAACCGGGTTCATGTGGACCGACGGCGCGACCCCGCAGGCGATCGCCTGCAGCCATTGCGCCCGGCCGATCTCGCCGCCGCCGGCCTCGCCGGGAATGTCGGCGACGGCCGCGTTGTTCGACATGTTCTGCGGCTTGAACGGCCTTACACTGAGGCCCCGGTTGCGGGCGGCCCGGCAAAGGCCGGCGACCAGTACCGTCTTGCCGACGTCGGAGCCGGTGCCCTGGAGCATGATTGCCTTTGCCATCGGTCAGGCCCCCGTGATGGTCGAGCGCTGGGCGAGCGGCCCGCCGCGCCAGAGATAGAGGGCAAGCAGCGGCTCGCCGCCCGTGCGCATGGCGTGGTTGACGTTCGAGGCGTGATGGATGACCTCGTCCGCTTGCCGCACGCCGTAGCCGGCGTCGCCCATCCGCCACTCCGTGCCTCCGGTCAGCGGGATGTAGATCTCCTCGGCGACGTGGTGGTGGTCGGGATATTCGATTCCAGGCCCGAGCACGAGAAAGCCGCCGGCGACCTTGTCGTTGGCAAAATGCCCGCGCGTGCCGAACAACTCGACCCAGCCGTAGTTGTCGACGAATCTTTGGCCGAAATCCTCCGCCGTATAGGTCTGGCCCCAGTGCAGTTCGCCGCGGTATCCGGCAAGAAGCTTCGCAAGCGGACGAGCCCTTTCGGACGCAAGCGAGACGGTGCGGTCGAGAAGGACAGAGCATGCGACGCTCTTCGGCTCGAGCCTCCTCGACGGCATCGACCAGTCGATTTCGCCCAGAAAGCTGGCAACGGCGGGATTTGCACTGCCGCCTTGCAGGTACTCCCGGAATGCCGCCAGCAGCCCATCAAATTTTGTCGTCACGTCGCACGTCGCCCATTCATTTTCGCACAGCCGCTCTGCCGGTCATCGGGTTGCGCGGGCGCATCATTGGTCTAGATTGAACGCCGCGCATAGCCAAAAACGTCAGGGAGGCCGACATGGACGCCGCAATCGAAGCGACAGCCGGTCAATTCGAACTCAACGAAGATCAACTGGCCATTCGCGAGTTGGCGGGCAGCTTCGCCGCCGAGCGCGTGGCCCCCTTCGCCCTCGAATGGGACAAGGAAAAGCGGTTTCCGGCGGATGTGATCCGCGAGACCGGGCCGCTCGGATTCGGCGGCCTCTACGTCAAGGACGATGTCGGCGGCTCGGCGCTCACCCGCCTCGACGCCGTGCTGGTGTTCGAGCAACTGGCGCAGGCCTGCCCCGGCTTCTCGTCGTTCATTTCCATCCACAACATGGCCGCGTCGATGATCGACCGCTTCGGCAGCGAGGAGCAGCGCCAGCGCTTCCTGCCCAGGCTGATCTCGATGGAGTGGCTGGCCAGCTACTGCCTGACCGAGCCGGGTTCCGGCTCTGACGCTGCCGCCCTGCGCACCCGCGCGGTTCGCGACGGCGACCACTACGTCATCAACGGCGCCAAGCAATTCATCTCCGGCGCCGGCGACAGCGACATCTATGTCGCGATGGTGCGCACCGGCGACGACGGCCCGAAGGGCATCTCGACGATCGTCGTGCCCAAGGATGCCCCAGGCCTCTCCTTCGGCGCCAACGAGCACAAGATGGGTTGGCACATGCAGTCGACCCGCCAGGTGATCTTCACCGATTGCCGCGTGCCGCTCGAAAACCGCCTTTCCGATGAAGGCGCGGGCTTCGGCATCGCCATGGCCGGTCTCGACGGCGGCCGCCTCAATATCGCCGCCTGCTCGGTCGGTGGCGCCCAGTCGGCCCTCGACAAGGCGCTCGCCTACACAGCCGAGCGCAAGGCTTTCGGCCAGACCATCGACCGCTTCCAGGCATTGCAGTTCCGTCTTGCCGACATGGAGACCGAACTTCAGGCCGCAAGGCTGTTCCTCTACGCGGCCGCGTCCAAGCTCGACCGCAAGGCGCATGACGCCTCGAAATGGTCGGCGATGGCCAAGCGCTTCGTCACCGACACCGGCTTCGACATCGCCAACGACGCGCTGCAATTGCTCGGCGGCTACGGCTACCTGCACGACTACGGCATCGAGAAGCTGGTGCGCGACCTGCGCGTCCACCAGATTCTCGAGGGCACCAACGAGATCATGCGTGTCATCATCGCGCGGACTCTGATCGGAAAGAAATGAAGGGGAGTAGGGCAGTAAGGGAATAAGGCAGTAGCTCTCGGCTCTACCTTAACCCACTGCCCTACTGCCCTATTCCCCTACTCCCTTACTCCCCTATCCTCCGGAGGACCCGCCAATGACCACCATCGCCTTCATCGGCCTCGGCAACATGGGCAACCCCATGGCGGCAAACCTGGTCAAGGCCGGACACGTCGTCCACGGCTTCGACCTCATGCCGGAGCACCTCGAGACAGCGAAGAACAACGGCGTGGTGGTGATGGCCAATGCGGTGTCGGCGGTGAAGGACGCGGATGTCGTGATCACCATGCTGCCGGCCGGCAAGCATGTGCTGTCGGTCTACGAGGACATCGCCCCCAAGGCGAAAGCTGGCGCGGTGTTCATCGATTCCTCGACGATCGACGTCGAATCGGCACGCAAGGCGCACGCGATCGCCACGAGGCACGGCCTGCTTTCGGTCGATGCGCCGGTTTCGGGTGGGACCGGCGGCGCGGCGGCCGGCACGCTGACCTTCATGGCAGGTGGCGACAAGGCTGCTTTCGACAAGGCCGAGCCCGTGCTCAAGCCGATGGCTGGGCGGATCGTGCATTGCGGCGACGCTGGCGCGGGCCAGGCCGCCAAGATCTGCAACAACATGATCCTCGGCATTTCGATGATCGGCGTCTCGGAAGCCTTCGTGCTCGCCGAAAAGCTCGGGCTGTCGCACCAGGCGCTGTTCGACGTGGCTTCGACGTCGTCCGGCCAGTGCTGGTCGCTGACCTCCTACTGCCCGGTCCCCGGACCGGTGCCCAATTCACCGGCGAACCGCGACTACCAGCCCGGCTTCGCCGCGGCACTCATGCTCAAGGATTTGAAGCTGTCGCAGGAGGCGGCGCAGCAGGCGGGGGCCGCCACGCCGCTCGGCGCGGAAGCCACCCAACTCTATTCACTGTTCGCCGGCCAGGGCCATGGCGGAACCGATTTCTCCGGCATCATCAAGTTCCTGCGCGGCGAAGCGTCCTGACGCGACAGATCGTGCGAGTTTTAGCCAAATAAGGCTAAAATTCAGGTTTGATTAAGCTTTCGATAACCGTGCGGTAACGATGTCCGTTTAAAACGGTGGGCAAGGCGGCTTTCGCAACCGCCCAAAGCTCCGGATCAGGTCTCGCGTACCGGAGCCGTAACCTTCGCCAGTCGAGCGTCGCGAAGGGCCATGCGTATTCTGGCAAAGCCGCGTTCCGCAAGGACGCGGTTTTTGCATTGGACGTAGATGCCCACAATGCGCTAGCGGCCCTGCCCATCGTTCGACAATCGCCGGAAGTTGGCCTTGACGCGCTTGCTCGCCGGCCTGAGCGCCGCGGCCACCGACCGCTGCGCGGCAACGCCGTTCAGCACCGATGGTGTCTTTCCAGCCAGCACTTCCGGCCAGAACTGCATGGCCGAATTGAGATAGGAGATCTGCGCGGCAACCACACCTTCGGCCATCGCCGCAGTCTTCTCGGTGACCGCCGTCAGGCTTTCGCCCCTCAGCATCTTGCCGGTCCTGGCCTCCGTCGCCATCATCGGCAAGCGCATGGCCACCACCATGGGCGCCAGCATCAGGCTGCCGGCAATCGCAGTCGACTGACGCGAGGCTCTTGCAATGCGCTTGCTTCTCATTGCGACGCACTCCGGTTGCAGATCGGCCCGGGACGAAACGACATTGTGCAGCGCACAATAGACCGCACCTCTGTCACGTACAAGCGGATGCGGCTAGTCCTTTGGTTCGAACTGCATGTCGACCGGCGGGCGCAGCGCGTTGGCAAGCCGGTTCGTCTCGTTGGCCATGCCGACGACCGCGAGCAGCTCCATAAGCTGCGCTTCGCTCAGTCCCTTGGCGCGCGCCGAGGCCGTGTGCGAGTACGTGCAATACTCGCAGCCATTGGTCGCCGACACGGCGATGTAGATCATTTCCTTGGTGAGTGGATCGAGCGCGCCGGGCGCCATCACCTCGCGCAGCGTCTCCCAGGTGCGCCTGAGAAGCGCAGGGTCGTGCGCCAGCACCTTCCAGAAACTATTGACCCAATCGACCTTCCGGGTGGCCATGATGTCGTCGTAGACGGCGCGGACGACATCGCTCGCCTGTTCGTACTCGATCAAAGATACGATCGGTTTTCCGCTCATCATTGTCCTCCACCCGCAAAGAGAACGGCCGGGCAGGTTGCCCTGCCCGGCCCGGTGTTCAGGCCTTCCTCAGGTCGCGCTCGGCGAGGTCGAGCGCCTTGAGAATGCGGTCGCCGGCCATGTCGATGGTGGCCCGCGTCCAGATCAGCGGCGGCGACAGGATCATGGAATCGCCGGTCGCCCGCATCATCATGCCGTTGGCGATGGCATGGTCGCGTACGACAACAGCAGCGCTGCCGACCGGCGAGAAGCGCTCCTTGGTCGCCTTGTCCTTGACGATCTCGATGGCACCCATCAGGCCGACCGAACGTACCTCGCCGACGAGACCATGGCCGGCGATGCGCTCCTTGAGCATCCGGGCGAAATACGGGCCGGTGTCGTTTTTCACACGCTCGACCAGCCCTTCTTGCTCGATGATCTCGAGGTTCTTGAGCGCGACCGCGCAGGCCACCGGATGACCGGAATAGGTGTAGCCGTGGTAGAATTCTCCGCCCTTCTCGACCAGCGTCGAGGCGATGCGGTCGCCGACCAGCAGCGCCGACAGCGGCTGGTAGCCGGAGGTCAGCGCCTTGGCGGTGGTGATGGTGTCGGGCTCGATGCCGTAGGTCTGGGCGGCGAACCATTCGCCGGTGCGGCCGTAGCCGGTGATGACCTCGTCGAGCATCAAGAGCACGTCGTATTTGCGGCAGATGCGCTGGATCTCGGGCCAGTAGCTCGCCGGTGGGATCTTGACGCCGCCCGCGCCCATGATCGGCTCGCCGATGAAGGCGGCGACATTGTCGGCACCCGCCTCGAGGATCGCATCCTCGACGGCCTTGGCGGCGCGCAGGCCGAAGTCGTGGTCGCTCTCGCCCGGCAGCGCCAGCTCATAGGCATATGGCATCATCACATGGACGATGTTCGGCACCGCCCCGCCAAGCTGCTGGTGCATGCCGTCCATGCCGCCAAGCGAGGTGCCTGCCACCGTCGAGCCGTGATAGGCCATCTGGCGCGAGATGATGCGGTTCTTCTGGGGCTTGCCCTCGAGCGCCCAATAGTGGCGGACGAGCCTGAGCGCCGTGTCGTTGGATTCCGCCCCCGACGAGCCATAGAACACCTGGTTGATGTTCTTGGGCGCCAGCTCCGCAAGCTTCTTGGACAGAAGCACCGGCGTCGGCGTCGAGCATTTGAAGAAGGAGTTGTAGTAGGGCATCTCCTTCATCTGCGCATAAGCGGCCTCGGCCAATTCGTTGCGCCCGTAGCCAATGTTGACGCACCACAGGCCGGCCATACCGTCGAGCAGTTCGGTCCCTTCGGAATCGTAGATGAACGGCCCCTCGGCGCGGGTGATCATGCGCGAGCCGATTTCGCGCAGTTCCTTGTGATCGGTGAACGGGTGGAGATGGTGCGCGGCATCGATCTGCTGAAGCTGCTTCAGCGAATAGTTTTGATAGGTCATGGGGTTATGCCTTCCTCTTGAATCAATCCGGCAAGTGCCGGGGCGGATTCAGGACAGGCGTGGCGGCGAATAGCCGATGCGCGCGCAAAGCCGCAGAAGCTCGGCATGCCGCGTGCGCGGCGACGGCTTCGATGCAGCCTGCAACTGAGGAACATGGGCGTGAGACGCGCTCATACCGTCACCTTAACCCGGCGCTTCGGGACACGACAAGCTCGAACCGCAACTGCCGGAATACCAGCCCCGTCCGGAACGTTGACTGACTGTGGCCGGCGAACGACCGGCCGAGCCAAACGCCAGGGAGCGACCATTATGAAAACCGTAGCTTCAGCCCTCGCCGTCCTGTTCCTCAGCACGGCGGCAACGCTCGCCGCCGAACCCGCCATGGTCATGGATAGTTCGGCAGGCAAGGTCTACACCGACGCCAAGGGCATGACGCTCTACACCTACGACAAGGACAGCGCCGGCAAGTCGGCCTGCAACGGAGACTGCGCCAAGAACTGGCCGCCCCTGATGGCCGCAGCGGATGCCAAGGACGAGGGTGAATGGACCGTCGTCACCCGCGACGACGGCTCCAAGATGTGGGCCTACGAAGGCAAGCCGCTGTACACATTCGTCCAGGACAAGAAGGCCGGCGACGTGACCGGCGAAGGCAAGGGCGGCGTCTGGCATGTCGCCAAGGCCGACTGACGACCTCGCTGCGCGGCGGTGATCGGTCACCGCCGCGCCATACGCCCTACCGCCGCCAGGCGGCATTCCTTCTGCGAACGGCCGCGCGATAGAAGGCGAAGGCGAGCAAGGCGAGGTTGAGGCTCACCAGCACGGCCGGCAGCCCGATCGGGCCGAAATTCTGCATCACCAGCCCCGAACTCGGCGGGCCGACGATGCCGCCCATGCCCCACATCAGCGCGAACGCGGCATTGCCGGCGACCAGCAGGCTGCCGTTGAAGCGATTGCCGAGTTCGACCAGCGCCATGGTGTAGACGCCGTAGCCGACCGCCCCCATCACCACCAGCACCACCCAGATCATCGGCGTCGCGATCAGCAGCGGCAACAGCACGGCACAGGTCGCGGTCACGGCAGCGCAAAACAGGATCATCGTGCGTCCGCCGACCCGCTCGGCCATGAGCCCAAGCGGTATCTGCAGCAGGATATTGCCCATCGACAGCGCCGTCAGCATCGCTGCGAGCATCGCTTCCGGCAACCCGTGGGCCGCGCCGAAGACCGGCAGCAGCGAATAGGTGCTCTGCTGGTTGGCCGCCGACACAAGCACGGCGAACAGCAGCGCCGGCGCGAGCACGGCGAAGCCCAGCACGCCGGCCTTCGACTGGCCGTCATCCTCGAAGCCTGACAGATCCGACATGATGCGCAGGACGGCGGCACAGGCGAGGAAGCCCACGATGGCGATGATGAACGGCGTCCAGCCTGCCGTGCCGACGAAAGTCAGCACCAGCGGGCCGCTCGCGTAGCCGATGCCCATCAGCGTGTTGAACACGCCCATGACGCGCCCCCGCCGAGACGGTGGCGCCATCGACAGCGCCCACACCTCACCAAGGATGTAGAGCGGGTTGATGACCACGCCGATCATGAAGCGGACAACGAACCAGGCGAACCAGTCCTGCAGATAGCCGATGAGCAGGAAGCAGACAGCTGCGGCAATCGAGCAGCCGACAGCAAGCGTGCGTCCGCCAAACAGCCGGACCGCGGCGGGAACGAAGGACGCCGACGCGATCAGTCCCATCGGCATCATCGCCGCCGACAGTCCGATCATCGCCGGCGACATGCCCTGCTTCTGCATCAGAAGCGAGAACAACGGATAGCTCAGCCCCTGGGCTGCACCGAACATGGCGAGCGCTGCCGTGACGCCGACAAGCGGCGCCCATCTCAGTGGAGGTTCGGCGGCGGTAGATGCGGGAGAGGACAAGTTGGTCACCAGAAGAATCGATCGACGGCGATCCTACGGAGGACAGCCACGCGCCGGATGCTTCACCACGACGGAGAACGTCGGTCCAGTCCCATCGGTGATGTCGTTTCCCTCGCGCTACTGGTCGCCGCCTCCGCAATGAGCTTCGCCGCCCCAGTCCAATATGCCTCGCGATAGAGACGCCTGCCGTGAGGATTTCCATGACCGTGGCCCTGCAAACAGCCGAACAGGCTCCCGCCTCTGATCGCGCTCGCCGTGGTGGCCGTGCCGGCAAGCGTGCCGGCGGCTCCCAGGCCTTCGAGCAGCCGCCATTCCGCCAGCTCAAGATCCCGTTTGCGCCAACCAGGCTGATTTCCGACGACGAGTTGGAGTCCATCCACCTGGCGTCGCTGCGGGTGCTCAGGGAAATCGGCGTCGACGTCCTCCACGACGAGGCGCGCCGCATCATGAAGGCGCATGGGGCCGACGTGCGCGACGGCTCCGAGCGAGTCCGCTTCGATCCCGACATGATCCTCGAGCTGATCGCGCATGCGCCGGCCGAATTCACCCTGCATGCCCGCAATCCCGCGCACAATGTGCGCTTCGGCGGCAACAATTTCGTCATTTCGCAGATGGCGTCGGCGCCCAACTGCTCCGACCTCGACCGTGGCCGCCGGCCGGGCAACCAGGCTGACTACCGCAACTTCCTCAAGCTTGCCCAGATGCACAACATCCTGAACACGACGGGCGGCTATCCGGTTGAGCCCGTGGACATCCACCCCTCGGTCCGCCACCTCGAATGCATCCGCGACCTGGCGATGCTGACCGACAAGGTCTTCCACATCTACTCGCTCGGCAAGGAACGCAACGTCGACGGCATCGAGATCACCCGCATCGCCCGCGGCATCAGCCGCGAGCAGATGATGGAGGAGCCCTCGGTCTACACCATCATCAACACCAACTCGCCGCTGAAGCTCGACGTACCGATGATGGAAGGCATCATCCAGATGTCGTCGATGGGCCAGGTGGTGATCGTCACCCCCTTCACCCTGTCGGGCGCGATGGCGCCCGTCACCATCGCGGGTGCATTGGTACAGCAGAACGCCGAGGCGCTATCCGGCCTCGCCTTCACGCAGATGGTCAAGAAGGGCGCGCCCGTCGGCTATGGCGGCTTCACCTCGAACGTCGACATGAAATCAGGCGCCCCGGCTTTCGGCACGCCGGAATACATGAAGGCCCAGCTCGTCGGCGGCCAACTCGCCCGGCGCTACAACATCCCCTACCGCACGTCGAACACCTGTGCCGCCAACGCCGTCGACGCCCAGGCCGCCTATGAAAGCGTCTTCTCGTTGTGGGGCGCTGTCCAGGCCGGCGCCAACTTCATGCTCCATGGCGCCGGCTGGCTCGAAGGCGGCCTGCGCTGCTCTTACGAGAAGACGATCCTTGACATCGACCTGCTGCAGATGGTCGCCGAATTCCTGACCCCGCTCGACCTGTCGGAAGACGCGCTCGCCGTCGACGCCATCCGCGACGTCGGCCCCGGCGGCCACTTCTTCGGCACGCCCCACACCCAGTCGCGCTACAAGAATGCCTTCTATTCCCCCATCATCTCCGACTGGCGCAACTTCGAGACCTGGGCCGAGGCCGGTAGTCCAACGGCGGTGGAAAAGGCCAATCGCGTCTGGAAGGAACGCCTCGCCTCCTACGAGGAGCCGTGGATGGATCCCGCTATCCGCGAAGAGCTCAACGCCTTCGTCGACAAGCGCAAGGCCGAGGGCGGCGCACCGACGGACTTCTAGGAGGGCTCAATGCACAAGCGCGAAATCAACTCGCCGGACGCGCCGCTTCCCGCCGGCGGCTACGCCCAGGCGATTGAAGTGACCAACAACGCCCGCACGCTTTACATCTCCGGCCAGATTCCGGTCGCCAAGGATGGCGCCATCCCTGACGACTTCGAAGGCCAATGCTGGCTCGCCTGGCGCAATCTCGAAGCCCAGTTGCATTCGGCCGGCATGACCTTCGACAATCTGGTCAAGGTCACGGTCTTCCTGTCTGACCGCGCCTATGCCCTCGATAACCGGCGTGTGCGCGCCCAGGTCCTCGGCGACAGGAAGATCGCAATGACCGTGGTCATTGCCGGCATCTTCGACGAGGCCTGGCTGCTCGAAATCGAAGGCATAGCAACAGCCTGAAACCGCCCACTCCCTTGACTCATATTACGCACAACCGGACATAACCTTATGAAATCCCATGTGAAAGCAGTTGTCATCGGTGGCGGCGTCGTTGGCTGCTCGGTGCTTTACCACCTCGCCCGCGCCGGCTGGACCGACATCATGCTGATCGAGCGCTCGGAGTTGACCTCCGGCTCGTCCTGGCATGCCGCCGGCGGCTTCCACACGCTTAACGGCGATCCCAACGTCGCCAAGCTGCAGGCCTACACGGTTCAGCTCTACAAGGAGCTGGAGGAGATTTCCGGCCAGTCCTGCTCGCTGCACCTGACCGGCGGCGTCATGCTCGCCGACAGCCCCGAGCGCATGGACTTCTTGCGCCTGGCGCACGCCAAGGGCCGCTATCTCGGCATGGACACTGAGCTCATCACGCCGTCCGAAGCCAAGAAGATGTTCCCGCTGATGGACGAGAAGCACTTCGTCGGCGCCATGTGGGACCCGGTCGAGGGCCATCTCGACCCGTCAGGCACAACACACGCCTATGCCAAGGCGGCGAAGAAGCTCGGCGCCGAGATCGTGCTGCGCAACCCGGTCAAGGAGCTGACGCAGGACGCCGACGGCACCTGGAACATCGTCACCGAACAGGGCACGGTCAGGGCCGAGCACGTCGTCAACTGCGGCGGCCTGTGGGCGCGCGAGGTCGGTCGTATGGTCGGCGTCGAGCTGCCGGTGCTGGCCATGGAGCACATGTACCTGCTGACCGAGCCGATGCCGGAGGTTGAGGCCTTCAACAAGGAAACCGGCCGCGAGATGATCGGCGTGCTCGATTTCAAGGGCGAGATCTACACCCGCCAGGAGCGCAACGGCATCCTGCTCGGCACCTATGAGAAGGCCTGTAAGCCGTGGTCGCCCGTCAACACGCCATGGGATTTCGGCCACGAACTGCTCGCGCCCGACCTCGATCGCATCGCACCCTCACTGGAGATCGGCTTCCAGCACTTCCCCGGCATCGCCAACGCCGGCATCAAGCAGGTCATCAACGGCCCCTTCACCTTTGCGCCCGACGGTAACCCGCTGGTCGGCCCTGTGCAGGGCCTGACCAATTTTTGGGTCGCCTGCGGCGTCATGGCCGGCTTCAGCCAGGGCGGCGGCGTCGGCCTTGCGCTGTCGAACTGGATGGTCAACGGCGATCCGGGCTTCGACGTCTGGGGCATGGATGTCGCGCGCTGGGGCGAATGGGCGAGCCTCCGCTACACCAACGCCAAGGTGCGCGAAAACTACTCGCGCCGCTTCTCGATCCGCTTCCCCAACGAGGAACTTCCGGCGGCACGTCCGGCTCAGACTACCCCGCTCTATGACACCATGGTCGCCAACAACGCCGTCTTGGGCGACAGCTGGGGCCTGGAGACGCCACTGTGGTTCGCGCCGAAGGGCACCGAGCCCAAGGACATCGTGTCCTTCCACCGCTCCAACGATTTCGAGCACATCGGCAACGAAGTTCGCGCGACGCGTGAACGCGTCGGCGTCACCGAAATCGCCAACTTCGCCAAGTACGAAGTCTCCGGCCCGGCCGCGGAGGATTTCCTCAACCGGCTGATGACCAACCGCATGCCGAAGAAGGGTCGCATCGTGCTGACGCCGATGCTGAACGAGTTCGGCCGTCTGATCGGCGACTTCACCATCGCCAAGACCGGCGACGACAAGTTCATGATCTGGGGCTCGTCGGCGGCGCAGAAGTACCACATGCGCTGGTTCGAAAAGCACCTGCCCAAGGATGGTTCGGTGCGCATCCACCGCTTCGACCAGACGCTCGTCGGCCTGTCCATCGCCGGCCCGAAGTCGCAGGCGCTGCTGCAGAAGCTCGTCGACGTCGACGTGTCGAGCAAGGCCTTCCGCTTCATGGATTTTCGCGAGATGGCCGTCGGCGGCGCGCCCTGCATGGTCAACCGCATCACCTACACCGGCGACCTCGGCTACGAGATCTGGATGGCGCCTGCCTACCAGCGCCTGGTCTACAAGGCGATCAAGGACGCCGGCGAGGAGTTTAGCATCGTCGATTTCGGCATGCGCGCGCTTCTGTCGATGCGTCTGGAGAAGAACTTCCCGACCTGGTTCCGCGAGCTTCGCCCGATCTACGGGCCGTTCGAGGGGGCGATGGAGCGCTTCATCAAGCTCGAGAAGAACGACTTCATCGGCCGCGAGGCGGCCGCCAGGGAGCATGCAGAGGGGCCGAATCTGCGCCGTGTCTCCTTCTATGTCGACGCCCAGGACGCCGACGTGATGGGCGACGAGCCGATCTGGGCCAAGATCGGAGACAAGGACTTCGGCACCGTCGAGAAGCCACACGGCTACGGCGCGCCGCGCTTCGACGAGACCGGCAAGGAAGTGCGCGGTTCGGACGCAGCCACCGGCGCCTCCGCCGTGCGCGGCATCTCCGACGGTGAATGGCGCGTGGTCGGCTGGGTCACGTCGGGCGGCTATGCGCATTATGTCCAGAAGTCGATGGCCCAAGGCTACGTACCGGCAGTGCTCGCCGAGAACGAAGCGGACGGCCTGTTCGAGATCGAAATCCTCGGTCACCGCCGCCCCGCCCGCATCAATGTCGAGCCGCCTTTTGATCCGTCAGGCGAGAAGATGCGGGGATAAGACCTCACGCAGGGATTGGGAACGCACATGCTCTACGTTGCCCCCCTCTGTCCTGCCGGACATCTCCCCCACAAGGGGGGAGATTGGCTGTCCGGTCTGCCTCGCCCAACCTTCAACTGTCCAGAAAGGGTGCCAATCCCTCAGCTGCTGATCTCCCCCCTCGTGGGGGAGATGTCCGGCAGGACAGAGGGGGGCGCGCAATAGCGCCAAGTTCGGCTATCGGCGGGATGTCGCTGATGGACACCCCCGCAAAAGGCAACTTCGGCCGCCACCGCAAGATAATGCCCTTCGAGCCCGGCTCAGTGGAGGACTTGCGCGCGCAAGCCCGCACCAAGGCGGCCGAGCTCAATCAACACGTCCTCGGCTATGGCGCGCAGGCTGAGACCGAGTGGGCGACAGCTGGCATCGCAGCGCCAGACATGCCGGCCATGCGCAAGTACCGGCTCGAACGTATCCGCACCGAACTCCGGCGGCGCGACTATGCCGGCGCCCTGCTCTACGATCCCGTCAACATCCGCTACGCCACCGACGCGACCAACATGCAGTTGTGGGTGGCGCACAATCCGACGCGCCACTGCTTCGTCGCCACCGACGGCCCGGTGGTGCTGTTCGACTATTTTTCCTGCGAGCACCTGTCCGACCATTCCGGCATCGTCGACGAGGTCCGCCCGGCGGTATCGTGGATGTATCTCTACAGCGGCGAACTGACCGACATGAAGGTCGAGCGCTGGGCACACGGTATCGCCGACCTCGTTCGCGAACACGGCGGCGGCAACAGGCGCATCGCCGTCGACCATCTCGACCACGAGGGCGTCGCAGCACTTGGCCGGCTCGGCATTTCGGTCGGCAATGGCGAGGCAGTGATGGAGAACGCCCGCCTGATCAAATCAGCAGACGAAATCCTCTGCATGCGCCGCTCGATCGTCGCCTGCGAGGCGGCGATGGCCGAGATGGAAGCGGCCCTCCGCCCAGGCATCTCCGAAAACGAACTCTGGGCCGAATTGCACCGCGGCAACATCGCCCGCGGCGGCGAATGGATCGAGACGCGACTGCTGTCGTCGGGCCCGCGGACCAATCCCTGGTTCCAGGAGTGCTCGTCGCGCATCGTGGAGGCTGGCGACCTCGTCGCCTTCGACACCGACCTTATCGGCCCCTACGGCTTCTGCGCCGACCTGTCGCGCACATGGCTGTGCGGCGACGGCAAGCCCACAGACGAACAGCGCGACCTCTACAGGATCGCCGCCGACCAGATCGCCCACAACGCTGCGCTGCTGAAATCCGGCATTGGCTTCCGCGAACTGGTCGAGCACGCGGTCGTGCCGCCGCCAGATTGTTTCCAGGCGCGCTATGGCGTGCTGTTCCACGGCGTCGGCCTTGCCGACGAGTATCCTACCCTGCCCCACGCAACTGACTGGACTGCCGACACCCCAGACGGCGAGCTAAAGCCAGGCATGGTTTTGTGCGTGGAAAGCTACATCGGACGGCTCGGCGGCCACGAAGGCGTCAAGATCGAGGAGCAGGTGCTCATTACCGAGTCCGGACACGAGCAGCTATCAAGCTATCCGCTGGATGCGCGCCTGCTGTCCGATTGAACCACCTGGCACAAGGCCCGGCAGCGAGGCATCCCGGCGATGACCGCGAGCGGTAGTTCGCTTGTTTGCCTTTTCGCTGAATGTCTGAAAGAACGGGGTCGATTTTGATGACCTTAGAACATGTGAAATGAGCATTTTCAGATCTTTTTCGGCCGCCGAGGTCAATGCGACCGGTCTGCGCGTCAATGTTGTGGCGCTCATCTTGCTTTACTTTGCCTTCCAGGCCGCATTCATCGCCTTCATCTCCAACGGCGCCGGTTTGGACGATGCCGAACAGCTGAGTTACATCGGCGATTTCGAATGGGGTTATGGCGGCTCGCAGCCTCCTCTTTACACCTGGATCCTGACCGCCGTCGCCGCGGTGCTCGGAACCAACTTCCTCACGCTGCAACTCGTCAAGTTCACGCTGCTCGCCAGCATGTTCCTGAGCGTCTACGCCGGCGCGCGATTGCTCGGCCTGCCGAGCATCGTGGCCGCAGCTGGCATGCTCGGCATGTTCCTGCTGCCCCAGATAGCCTGGGAATCCCAACGGGCCCTCACGCACTCGGTGGCCGGAACGGCCGGCTGTGCCTGGGTGTTCCTCGCTTTCGCCTGGCACATGCGTTCGCGCGGCTGGGCTTCGGCCGCCCTGCTGGGGCTGACGATGGCGCTTGCTCTGCTCGGCAAGTTCAATGCGGGCTTCTTCGTCGGCGGGCTCGTTCTTGCCGCCATGACCATACCGGCCTACCGGCCGGTGCTATTCTCCAGCAAGTCCATAGTGACGCTCGCGGCGTTCGCCGCCACCCTGACGCCACCCGTGCTCTGGATGCTCAACAACAGCGAGAGCGTCTTCAGCCGGGTGCACAAGTTCGGCGTCGAAGCCAGCGGGAACGTCCTGGTGAACCGCGTGATCGGCTTGGCCGATGCAGTCCAAGCCGCCGTTTTCTTCCTCCTGCTGGCGTTGGTCGTCTTCGGTGTGGGCATGTGGCGGAGCCGCCGCGGCAAGGTCGGTGCTCCGGCCCCAGCCTCCGACGGCGAACTCCTGGTCCAGCGCATCGTCTTGTTCGGGCTTGTTCTGGTGGCCGCTGCCGTCGTCATCAGCGGCACGACCATCGTGAAGGACCGGTGGTTCCAGCCGGTGCTGTTCCTCGCCCCCCTCGCACTCGCCGCCTGGATCGCGCGCGTCCGGAGCACCGCCGTTCCCCTGCGCGGGATCGCCATCTCGGGTGGCGTGGTGGCGCTCCTGGTGATCCCGGCCCTCGCTGTCAATCTGACCTATGGCAGCCTCAGAAAGCCGCCACTCGGGCAGTTGGACTATGAGAGGCTCCATGCGGCAACGGTTGCGCTCGGCAGCTTCAGCACGGCCATTTCGGACAGGCCGCAGCTGGTCGGAAACCTGAAGCTCTTCGACCCGCTTCTGCAGCCAGTGCATGCCGAAATGCCGAACGCCTTGTCGCGCATCACCCGTCCGGCCCTCGTCATCTGGACCGGGAAGAAGATGCCTGAACGCCTGGCCAGGATGCTTGAGGCGGCAGACATCGAACTCTCGCCACAGGATGTGCACCGAACCTCCATCCCGTATCGCTACCGGCCGGAGATCACGTTGCCGGTAAACTACGCGATCGCCGGCTGAGTTCGCGCCCGAAGTAATCTGTCAGCCAAAACGAAAACGCCAGGGCAAGCCCCGGCGTCGTCGATGCCAAATGTGGCTGCAGTCTACGCCTTCTGCGTGGCCGCCTTTGCTTTCGCGTCGCTTTCTTGCATGCGCGAAAAATAGTTCGCGACGAGCGCACCGGAGATGTTGTGCCAGACGCTGAACACCGCGCTCGGAACCGCCGCCAGCGGCGAGAAATGCGCGCTTGCGAGTGCAGCACCAAGGCCGCTGTTCTGCATGCCCACCTCGATGGCGATCGCCTTCCGCTTGGCGAGCGACAAGCCGGCTGCGCGAGCCGCTAAGTAGCCGAGCGTCAGGCCCAGGCCGTTGTGCAGCACGACGACTGCGAAAATCAGCAGGCCGGACTGGCTGATGGCGGCCTTGTTGACCGCAACGACCGAGGCCACGATGAGCACGATGCCGACGACGCTGACGAGCGGCAGCGTGGGTTCGGCCGCCTTGACCAGCGACGGCGCAAGCTTCTGCAGGAGGAAGCCGGCAGCCAGCGGCACCAGAATGACCTTCACGATCGACATGAACATGCTCATCGCGTCGACCGGCAGGTACTGGCTCGCAAACATCCACACCAGGAACGGCGTGACGATGGGCGCAAGCAGCGTGGTCACGCTGGTGCAGGCGACGCTGAGCGCCACGTCGCCCTTGCCGAGGTAAGTCATGACGTTGCTGGCGGTACCGCCGGGGCAGGAGCCGACCAGGATCACGCCGGCCGCCACTTCCGGCGACATCGGGATGATCCGGGTCAGGAGCACGGCCAGGAGCGGCATGATGAGGAACTGGCCAAGCACGCCGATGGAGACGTCGAATGGCCGCCGCGCGACCTCGGAAAAGTCCTTGGCCGAAATGGTGAGGCCCATGCCGAACATGATGATGCCGAGCAGCACAACGATCCAAGGCGCGAAGACACTGAAGGTCGAAGGCAGCACGAAGCCGAGAACGGCGAACACGATCACCCAGATGGCGAAACTGCGGCCGATGAAGTTTGAGAATGCAGCAATGGTTTTCACGTCGAGGTCCTTGGGAGGATTCTTCTTGGGGGAGGATGGCCTTCGTCGCGGCGCGACAGAAAGTTGCGCTTGTCCCGCCTATTTTGCAGATTGGCAACCCAAAACGGCTTGCTCGCGACATTATTTGGATGCCGCAACGTAAGAAAATCAAAGAGTTGGCGAGACGAATTCCGGAATACTAGGCCGGCATCCCGGTCAATGGTGAGGAAAGCGACGTGATGTAGGGCAGCCCCTTGCGCTTGGCCGTCCACCCCACGACCGCGATTTCGCGCGCAGCTGGCTCGAATCGACGGGCCAGTTCCAGGCTGCGGCAATCGATCGTTGCGACATCAGCCCGGCCCTCCGCAATTGCCACGATCGACGAACGGTGCCCGCCGCTCTCGATACGCTCCGAGAACATCTCCAGCCCCTCGCCGAGGGCAGCGAGGTCGCGCGATATACCTATACATCCGGACATCGAGTCATGGCTGTTGAAGGCGAAGCGCTTGCCGCGGATGAGACCGAGCGGCACCGCTGCCCGGTCTCCGACCGGCGCTGACGCGTCGGTGCCAAAGCTTCCGCGTCGCATGACGATGGCGCTCGAGTACAGTTCCCCTCGCCCGCCTTCGATCCCATCGTAGCTCGGCTGGCCGATGACCCGGACCAGGGGTGTGAGCCCCGTCGTCTCCATCGGTCCCCAGCAGGTCTGGCCGAACAGGAGCTTAGGATGCCGCCACAGCGTCGGCAGGTGGAACTCTTCGGGCGGAAGCGTTGCGGGGTCGGGCGCGACCAGATCGCCTTGAGCGTTGCGGATTCCGCCCGGCACCGGCGGCATGTCGCCGTTGCGCCGTACAAGCCTCTCCGGTGCAGCGATGCCGCCCTCCTGCAGCGCGGCTCGCAGCCTGTCCCACTGGCGGTCCACGTCGGAGCGGACTTCCGCCCAGTCATACATCGGTAGAGAAGCTATCCAGTCGCTCATGGTACAATTTCGGGCCTGCAGGCATTCATTTGCAAGAGCATGGATAGACGCTCATTCCTTGGGCGGTTCGGCCGGTACGGGTGCTGTGCCCAATCCGCCGACATTGCGCGCCCGAACACGAGGCGTGAACGCCCGACCCGGCTCGGGCGAACGGCGCAGGGCTGGGTGGCAGACCGGTTCCTTGGCACGGAAGGCATAGGCCCGGATCAGCGCCAGGTAGTTCGGATAGGCATAGCCCTTGTTCATGCGCAGCCACTCTTCGCGCCGCTCCTGGAACAGCGCCGGCAGCCTGTACCAGGCGACTGTGGGGCTCTTGTGGTGGACGAAGTGCAGGTTGTTGTTGAGGAAGAGCAGCGACAGCGGCGACCGTTCGACGATGATCGTACGTCCCTCGGGATGCTCGGACCACTGGTGCTCGGCGAATGTGCGGATCGAGATCAGCGAATGCCCGAGCCAGACCGGTACGAGCAGGTAGAGCCAGAGAGGCATGCCGAACCAGAATTGGATGACGGGAAGGACGATCGCAAGGCCGGCCCCGTGCAGCAGCCACGCCTTGCGGATGGCCTTGTCGCCCGCAACGATCGCCTTGGCGTCGTCGGCGAAGAAGCCGATGCAGGACAGCAGCGGTCCCAGCACGAAACGCCCTGCCATGGTATTGTTGATCCTGAGCAGAAGCTTCATCGCCTGCGGCAGGTCCTCATGCTGCCAAAGCGCCCGATAGTAGCTTTCCGGATCGTCGAACGGATCGGTCAGCTTCTCGTCGGCGTGATGGCGCAGATGGATGGTCTTGAAGCGGCGGTATGGCCAGATGAGCCCGATCGGCAACGACACCAGCGCCTCGTTGACGAGTGCGTTCCGGGTCGGATGTCCGTGCAGCACCTCATGGACAATCGAGGACTGGAGCGCCACCGTCACAGCCAGGACCAGCAATGCAAGGATGGGGTATGATGGCCAGAGATACAGGCCTGCGGCTAGCCAGGCTCCGTAGCATGCAGCGATGAGAAACATTGTCGGCCATTCGACCGCATTGGCCGTGCCGCGCCTGTTTCCCCGCTTTGCCATGCTATGCCTGCTGCCTTTGTGAAGCCCGGAACTCGATGATTCCTGACAGAATGTTGTCAGTAATCATGCGCTGCTTCAACGCGACAATGCGCATAAATCGTTTACATTGCGCTCCTTACGCTGCAAATGTTGTGCTTAGTAAACATACGGCAAGATGAATCTAATTTCCTGGACGGCTTCTGCCTCTAGGGAAATCTGAATCCACCGATAGGCAGGCAATGGACAAACGCGATCTATCGGAAGTCTTCAGGGAGCGGCTCAGGACGCTGGTACAGCGCTCCGGTCTGAACCAGTCGGCTTTCGCGGTCTCGGTGGGGATCGACCGCTCGGCCCTTTCCCAACTATTGTCAGGAGCGACTGTCCGCCTGCCCCGCGCCGAGACGCTCCTGACGATCGCGTCCACGCACAAGGTCTCGCTCGACTGGCTCCTCGGTCTCAGCCAGGACGAAGGGGTCACGGGCGAGATCCGCGAGAGCCTCGAGATCGAGGAGGCGTCGGGCGGCTTCGAACGCACGCTCATCGCCAAGTGGCATGCCGAAGCCGCCGGAACCAAGATACGCTACGTGCCCGCGGGCATCCCCGATCTGCTCAGGACCGAGGCGCTGATCGACTACGAGGCGGACATCTCCAACAAGAGCCGCGAAATCCAGGCCGGCGAGACGCAATACCGCATCGACTACAACCGGCGACCCGAGACGGACATGGAAGTCTGCATGCCCCGCCACACGCTGGAGATCTTCGCGCGCGGCCTCGGCGTTTGGTCGGGCTTCTCGGATCGCGACCGGAAGGCCCAGTTGCGCCACATGGCGGACCTGTTGGACGAACTCTATCCGACGTTCCGGCTGTTCCTCTATGACGGCCGGCTGCGCTACTCGGTCCCCTACACGATCTTCGGCCAGGCGCGCGCCGCTCTCTATGTCGGCGACATGTATCTGGTGCTCTATGCGACCGAGCCGATCCGCACCCTGACCCGGCATTTCGAGAACCTCATTCGCGCAGCCGAAATCAATCCGCATGAGACGGCCGCATTCGCACGCGCGCTGGCGGCCTAGAGCTTCGCCAACTGAAATCCACCGCTGGTTAGTTGGCGTGCGCCGCAGCCAGACGTTATGCGCGCCGCAACAAGGGATATCCGAGACATCCGCGTGCCGGACATTGACTGGACATAAAGACTTCTTTATATCCTTATCCATCCTCCAGATTTATGAAAGCCGTCTCGATGACCGCCAATCCGATCGACGCCCTGCTCGCCGAAAAAGGCATCCTGCTTGCCGATGGCGCCACCGGAACCAACCTGTTCGGCATGGGTCTCGAAGCCGGCGAAGCGCCTGAGCTGTGGAATGAGAGCGCGCCCGAGAAGATCGAGACGCTGCACCAGAAATTCGTCGACGCCGGCGCCGACATCATTCTCACCAATTCGTTCGGAGGGACGCGCCATCGCCTGAAGCTGCACCACGCCCAGGACCGCGTCTTCGAACTCAACAAGCGCGCCGCCGAGATCGCCCGCGCCGTCGCCGACAAGGCCGGCCGCCGGGTTATCGTCGCCGGCTCCGTCGGCCCGACCGGCGAGCTTCTGGTGCCGCTGGGCGCGCTGACCTACGAGCAGGCGGTCGATGCCTTTGCTGAGCAGATCGAGGGTCTCAAGGCGGGAGGCGCCGAAGTAGCGTGGATCGAGACCATGTCCGCGCCGGGCGAGATCCGCGCGGCCGCGGAGGCCGCGATCCGCGTCGGGCTGCCCTACACCTATACCGGTTCGTTCGACACCGCCGGCCGCACCATGATGGGCCTCTTGCCCAAGGACATCCACGCCGTGGCCGACGGCTTGGGGCAGGCGCCCGTCGGCGTGGGCGCCAATTGCGGCGTCGGCGCGTCCGACATCCTTGCCTCGCTTCTTGACATGACCGCCGCCAAGCCGGAGGCGACCGTGATCGTCAAGGGCAATTGCGGCATCCCGGAATTCCGCGGGACGGAGATCCATTACTCCGGCACGCCGGACCTGATGTCGGACTACGTCCGCCTCGCCGTCGACGGTGGCGCCAGGATCATCGGCGGCTGCTGCGGCACGTCGTTCGAGCACCTGGCCGCGATGCGCAAGGCGCTCGATGCGCACAAGAAGGACGCACGCCCGACGGTCGAGACCATCGTCGAGCGCATCGGCCCAATGCGCAACAAGCTGGCAGACGCCGGCGAAGCCGGCGAAGGCCGGCGCGAGAGGCGCGGCCGCCGCGGCTGAAACAGGGTCAGCTGTTTTCCTGATAACGCGCGATCGCTGACCGCGTGTCTGTGCCCGCGCTCTGAGCCGGGCGCACGGCGGAGAGCGCATCGGGTATCCGCATGTCCGCAAGGCGGTCCAACGCCTCGCGGAACCTGTCATTCCTCAGCGCCGACAATGCGGTGCGATGGGCGTCGTCGAGCCCGCTCAGTGAGGGTCGGTCAGATGCCTCGGCAGCCTTCACGCCGATGATGGCGACAGGCGTGGTGGGCACGTGGACGTAAGTTGCAACGCTTGCCTGCTCGCCCGGGCGGCCGATCGGCTGCGAGGACCTCCGGGCGTCCATCGACTCGACCGGCATCGAGTGCTCCCTGGCCCGAGCAAAGCTGCCCGCGCCATTCATCGCGCCACCAATTTTCATGCGTATGCCCAGCCCTTGATCCGTTCCTGCACTTTAGCAGGCCGTTCCTTTCCAGGACGTTTTATCCGGGCCGTGCCTTTGAATCGAATTCTCACGAATTCATGAACTTATGACTGTAGGCGGGGCCATCGCCTGAACGCGAGGACCCGTCGCATCGCTCGACGCTCACAGGTCTTCGAGGTCGCGCCGCGCCTTCTTGAGGATCTCGCGCGCCTTTTCGGCCTGTGCCGCTGTCAGCGAGCCGCTGCGCAGCCGGCTGAACACGGCGAAGTTCAGCGCCTTGACTTCATCGCCGAGGGCGACCCCGCTCACCTGGGTCGACGCCTCGTCGATCTGAGCGTTGATCTTGGCGAGTTCCGCCGCGTTCTCCTCGAGATAGGCCTTGCCCTGCTCGGTGATCGAATAGAGCCGCTTGTTGCCGTTGGCGGTCGACAACACGAGGTCGGCCTCCTCCAGCATCTGCAGCATCGGATAGATCGCGCCCGGGCTCGGGCTGTAGGCGCCCTGGAACTTGGCCTCCAGCGCCTTGATGATGTCGTAGCCGTGGCGCGGCTCCTCGGCGATCAGGCCGAGCACGACCAGGCGCAACGCGCCAGGATCGAACATGCGTGGTCCGCGCCCGCCGAAGGGTCCGCCGCGATGACGGCCGAAGGGACCGCCGCGGCCATGCCGGCCGCCGCCCCTGCCGCCTTCATGCTGGCCTGACATGGACCATTCTCCGCGGCAACGATGATTGAAATTGGGGTGATTGAACATGTGAGTACCTCTCCAGGATGTTTGCTTCATACCGCTATATCTATTCAAAGATATATCTTTTGCAAGATAGAACGTATGGATTTTCGCTTCCAAGCCAGCATTGCGCGCGGCAACAGGCCGGTAAGGAGCGCCCTCGCCGGCCTGTCGCAAAGTCGATTATCAGTTTGTTTTCCGTCATTTACGGACGGATCAAGATGGCCTGGCGCGGATAACGGCCACTGAGCGATAATTCGCGCCGCTTGATGCCTAGGCGCCGACAACCATGTCGCTCAGGACACTACTGAAGTGCTCTTCCTGCCGTTCCAGCCACTCATATGCCTGCGGCCAGTTGCCGGAATCGATCATCGCCACCGGATGGTTGGACAGGTAGCAGAGAGCGTACTCGCCACGCAGGCTGACGCCGAGCGCCTCACCCAACGCGGGCTCGAAGGCCGAAAGCCGGTTCAAGGTGGTGGCATAACCCTCGCCGCGCTGGCCCCGGACGAACAGCCCGACGCTACGATTGGTCAGGTAGAGCGAAACCACCAGATCGTCGGAGACATGCCGCCAGCGGGAGTAGAGGCTGCCATGGCGGATGCGCGGATCCTGTCGGCGCGCCAGATAGCCGTCCCAGAACGCCTTGATCTCGCGCGACGACAGCGAACGCAGGCCGCCATGCGCGATATCCCATTCATCCAGTTGCCGGTCTGCCATCCAATTCTCCAATGCGCCGATTTCGGCCAGCCGCCTAGAGATCACAAAAGAACGGCCGGCGGAAAGCCCCCTTTCCGCCGGCCTGCCCACCTGCCCTTGCCTGGTGCCGTGCTACTGCTTGCTGCCCTGGAGCGACGATGCCAGCCGCACCAACGACAGGAACTCGGCGCGATAGCCGTAGGGGTCTTCCCCACGCGCCGCCGAGGCGATCTCGGCGATCCGGTCGAAACCGAACTTCGCGGTCGCATCCTCGTCGCGCAGCTTCTGACCGAAGGCGGCAACCGCCACCGAGAAGCGCTGGTCGGTGCCGGCCGCATCGAAGCTCGCGACTTCGTTCGCCTTGGTCACCGGCGTGGTGATCAGTTTGCTGACGTCGCCGTCGGGCGCCTTGTAGCGGATCTTCACGAAGGCATATTCGTCGGCGTTGGCAACGCCGCCATTGCCGGTCGAGGCCTGGCCGTAGCGCAGCGGGTCCATCGCCAGCGCCGCGCTGTCCTTGGGCGTGATCTCGTAGATCGCCGTCACCGAATGGCCCGAGCCGATCTCGCCGGCATCGACGCGGTCATTGTTGAAGTCCTCGCGGTTCAGCGCCCGGGTCTCGTAGCCGATCAGCCGGTATTCGGCGACCGCCGCCGGATTGAACTCGACCTGGATCTTCACGTCCTTGGCAATCGGGAAGAGCGTCGACGACGCATCCTGAACCAGCACCTTCTCGGCCTCCGCCAGAGTGTCGATATAGGCGGCGGTGCCATTGCCGTTCTGGGCGATGGTCTGCATCATCTGGTCGTTGAGGTTGCCGCGGCCGAAGCCGAACACCGAAAGGAACACGCCCGACTTGCGCTTGTCCTCGATCAGCCGCTTGAGATCGTTGTCATCGGTCTGGCCAACGTTGAAGTCGCCGTCGGTCGCCAGCATCACCCGATTGATGCCGTCCTTGACGAAGGATTTTTGGGCGAGTCGATAGGCTTCGCGAATGCCGGCCTCGCCGGCGGTCGACCCGCCGGGCGCCAGAGTGTCGATGGCGGCCAGGATCTTGTCGCGCTCCGACGCCTTGGTCGGCTCGAGCACGGTTCCGGCGTCCCCGGCATAGGTGACGATGGAGACGGTGTCGTCGGCCGCGAGCTTGTTGACCAGCAGCCGGAAGGCCGAACGCAGCAGCGGCAGCTTGTCCGGCTCGTCCATCGAACCCGACACGTCGATCAGGAACACCAGATTGGCCGTCGGCCGCGCCGCCGGCTGCACGTCATAGCCCTTGATCGCAACGTGCATCAGCTTGGTCTGCTCGTTCCAAGGCGTCGGCATGACGCTGACCGTTGTGTTGAACGGCACCGACGCCTGTTCCGGCCCCTTCCAGTCATAGGGGAAGTAGTTGACCATCTCCTCGACACGCACAGTGTCGGGTTGCGGCAGCACGCCTTCCTTCAGCGAGCGGCGGACGAAGGAATAGGACGCGGTGTCGACGTCGATGGAGAAGGTCGACACCGGATCCTCCAGCGCTGATCGCACCGGGTTGGTCTTGAAATCCTGGACGCGGTCTCGGTTTTCGGCCGCCGGCATCGGCATGTCGTTTGGCGCGATGGCGGCCTCGGGCCGCGCCATCAGCGTCGGCATGTTCTGCATGCTCATCCGGGCGACCTGATCGGCCATCGGCGCCGGCGCGGGGCTGGCGGGCGCAACCTCGCCCATGACGGCGACCTCGTTATTTTTGGTCTCGGCCTTCTGCTTGGCTTCCTGCGAGGCAACCAGCGGCTTGGCGGCGCCGAGTTCCGCGTCCGGATTCTGCAGGGGCTCGGCAGCCGTGACCGGCGCTACGCCGCGCTGACGCGCCAGTTCGCTCTCCTCGGGGGCCGAGAACTGGAACGGCGACTGCTCCATCAGGTAAAACGTGGCGTAGCCGGCGATCGGCAGGGCGACGAGGCCGGCGAGTGCCGGCGCCGCGATCAGCTTCTTCTGCATGATGTCTCTCCAGAGCTTCCTTGCTCGCTCGGTGAGACGATTGCCCTGTTGGGTTCCTTGGGTCGCCGTTGAGATTTTTTCCTCGTCGAAGGCGGTCATGGCGGCCGCAAGCGCGCGCGCCCTCACCTCCGCGCTCGGAGTCGGCGCCTGCATGTTTCCGAGCATGTCGAGTTCGTTGTCGTCGACCATGATCATTCTTCCCCAGCCGAGCGCATCAGCAGCTTCAGCCGTTTCTTCGCTTCATGGATGTGCCAGGAGACGGTTGCCTCTGCGACCGCCATCGCCTCGGCCGCATCCGCATGCGACAGGCCCTCGCCATAGACCAGGAGCACTGCGTCGCGCTGCTTGTCCGGCAGTTGGCGTACGGCGGCCCACAGCGCCTCAGTCGGATCCTCGGCCGGCCCGGACGACTCCTCCATCAAAGCATGCACGCCATAGGCTGCGGTCTTGGCCATGTCCCGCGACGTCTTGCGCAAGGCATCGCGCGCCGCATTCAGCGTCATGGCGTAGAGCCAGGTGGTGAAGGCCGAGCCACCGCGATAGTCCCTGACCGCTCGTCCCAGGCGCACGCAGACCTCTTGGGCGATGTCCTCGGCATCCGATGCGTTGCCGCACCAGCGCCACGCGACGCGATGGATGAAACCGTAGTGCCTTCCGACGAGTTCGCCGAAAGCCTGCCTGTCGCCATCGCGAGCACGTCCGACCAGTTCGGCGTCGGAGGCCTCGCCCTCGTCCAGCATCATCGCCATCATTGCCTCTTGGACGAAAGCTTTTGGACGATCCTTGGGGGCATCAAAAGAAAATTTTCAGACGGCCTGCCCAGCCACCCAGCCCGACGACCAGGCCCACTGGAAATTGTAGCCGCCGAGCCAGCCGGTCACGTCGACCACCTCGCCGATGAAATAGAGCCCGGGCACCGTCTTCGCCTGCATGGTCTTCTGGTCGAGCGCGCGCGTGTCGACGCCGCCCAAGGTGACCTCCGCGGTGCGGTAGCCCTCCGAACCCGCCGGCTTGATGCGCCAGTTGTTGACGGCTGCGTCGACCGACTTCAGGTGCGCGTCGTTGAGATCGGCGAGATTGCCGTTGAACCCGAGCCGCTCGGCAATCGTCTGGGCCAGTTTCTTCGGCAGATGCGCGGCAAGCACGGTCTGCACGGCCTGGCGGCCGTTCACCCGCTTGGCGTCCCGCAGGATGCCGGCGACGTCGGCGCCCGGCAGCATCGAGATCGCTATCTCGTCGCCCTCCCGCCAGTAGGACGATATCTGCAGGATCGACGGACCGCTGATGCCGCGATGGGTGAACAGCATCGCCTCCGAAAAACGCGTCTTGTTGCACGACACTTCGGCGTCCACGGCGACGCCCGACAGCGGCGCGAGCCTTTCGAGCGTGTTGGCGTCAAAAGTGAGCGGCACCAGCGCCGGCCGCGTCTCCACGATAGGGAGCCCGAACTGCTCGGCGATGTCGTAGCCAAAGCCGGTCGCGCCCATCTTGGGGATCGACTTTCCGCCGCAGGCGACCACCAGCGACTTGCAGCGCAGCTTGCCGGCGTTGAGCTTCAGTTCAAAGCCATCAGCCATCTGCGCGACGCTCTCGACAATAGTGGCGAGCCGCATTTCGACGCCGCCATCGCGCATTTCAGTCACCAGCATGTCGATGATCTGGCGCGCCGAGCCGTCGCAGAACAATTGGCCGAGCGTCTTTTCGTGATAGGCGATGCCGTAGCGCTCGACGAGGCCGATGAAGTTGCGTTGCGTGTAGCGGCTGAGCGGCGAGATGCAGAAATGCGGATTCTGCGAGAGAAAATTCTTCGGTGCCGCGTTGATGTTGGTGAAGTTGCAGCGGCCGCCGCCGGAAATGCGGATCTTCTCACCCGGTGCTGCGGCATGATCGATGATCAGCACCGAGCGGCCGCGCTTGCCGGCCTCGGCCGCGCACATCATGCCGGCCGCGCCCGCGCCGATCACCACGACATCGAAGGATTGCATCTAGACTTTCCGATAGCGAAATCGTCGGCGCCCGGTTGAGCCAGGGGCCGTTTCGCCGGCCTGATAGCCGAACGCGGCAGAAATGGCAAAGTTCGTGGGATTACCCCAGCGTTTCATCGAACAGCGTCGCCAGCCGCTTCCAGTGTCGCTCGGCGCCCGCCACATCGTAGACGCCATGGTCGGAAACGCACCAGCCGTGCCCCATGCCGACATAGTTTTCGATCGTGTGGTCGACGCCTGCGGTGCGCAGCGTCTGAACGAACAGCGCCGACTGTTCAGGAGGAAAGCTGCCATCGACGCCCGCCATGCCGACATAGACGCGCGCCTTGAGCCGGGCGGCGTTGCGGTGCGGGCTGTCTGGGGCATCGCTCGCCAGATTGCCGCCATGGAAGCTCGCTGCCGCCACGATGCGGTCTGGATGCGCGGCAGCCGCATTCAGGGCGCGCGAACCGCCCATGCAATATCCGACGGTTCCGATCGGCCCCGAAATACCCTCGGCCGCAAGCGTTGCGATGAACGCTCCGGTGTCGCGCATCGTCATGTGCTGGGTCGTGCCGCCAATCAGCGCCCGCAACTCCGTGCGGGTCTTGTCGACCGAAAATGCGGTCTTGGCATCGAACGGGCCATAGGCTCCGGACCGGTAGAAGAGATCGGGCACCAGCACGGCATAGCCCTGCCCTGCAAGCCGCTCCGCCATCTGGAAGAGCGCCGGGCGCGGCCCGAACGCGTCCATGTAGAAGATGACGCCAGCGCGGGCCTTTTCAGCCGGACCGAACAGCCCTGCCCTGGCAACGCCGTCCGCCGTCCTGATCTCGATATCCCGCTTGGCCATGGCTGGTCTCCTTCTGCTGGGCACTGCAGCAAAGATAGGAACATATCCCCGGCCGGCAACGTCGAGTTGCCCCGGCTCATGCCCGGTCGGGCACCCGGATTGTCCTCGCCCCGACGTGAAGCGCGCGCCCGGCCCCCATGCCCATGACGGCAGCACCAAGACCGAGCGCGACGAACAGGAACGCGGCCGCCTCGAAGCCACCGGTCCAGTCGCGGATGATGCCGACGATCAGCGGTCCCGTGGCGGCAATCGTATAACCAACACCCTGGGCCATTCCCGAAAGATGTGCTGCCACGTGCGGATCGGGCGAGCGAAGCACGATCAGCGTCATCGCGGCAGCAATGAGCCCGCCTTGACCCACGCCCTGGAGAATGGCCCAGAACAGCACGGTGGAGGTGGGGGCGAACAGGATGCCGAGCAAGGCGACGACAGCGGCGACGATGAGCGCGACGTTGACACCGCGCTGGTCCTTGCGGCGGATGGCGATCGAGGGCACGGCAAGGCAGGTGACGACCTGCGCCATCACCGACACCGACACGATCGCGCCCGCGGTGGTCGGGTCGAAGCCGCGCTCGCGCAGGATGGGCGCCAGCCAGCCGAACACGCAATAGGCGAGTGCCGACTGCAGTCCCATAAACAGCGTCACCTGCCAGGCGAGACGGTCGCGCCAGAGGCCGACCACGCGAAAACCGCTGTGGCTCGCCTGCCGGCGGCTGCCCAGCGCCTGCGGCGTCCAGATGAGCAGGACGATGAAGGCCGGCACCGCCCAGACGGCGAGCGCTCCGGACCATGAGCCGGTCAGCCCGTGCTCGATCGGCAGCGTTAGCCCGGATGCCGAGGCGGCACCGGCGCACAGCGCCATGGTGTAGAGCCCGGTCATCATTGCCGTCTTGTCGGGAAAGTCGCGCTTGACCAGCCCCGGCAAGAGCACGTTGCCGATGGCGATCGCAGCACCCGCCATGAAGCTTGCCACAAACAACAGCGGCGCGGTGCCGAACCCGCGCAACGCAGTCCCCGTCGCCAAAAGCAGCAACGCAAACAGCAGCGTCCGCTCGGCACCGAACCTCTGGGCGAGCCTCGGCGCAAGCGGCGCAAACAGGCCGAGGCAGAGCACCGGCAAGGTCGTCAGCAAACTGGCACCGGCGGGCGACAGGCCCGTCGCCTGCATCACTTCCGGCAGCAGTACCGACAGGCTCGAAAACAACGGCCTGAGATTGAAGGCGATCAGCACCAGGCTCGCGCCGAGCACGAAGCGGGCGGTACCGCTCCGCAACACCGGCGCCTGCGGCGGCGGCAGGCTATCGGCCTCGGCGTCGATCAGTTGGTCTTCGAGCCCGTCCATGGCCGCGACTGGAGCCTGCGAGGCGGGCTGGCGAAAGGTCTGGTTCATTGCGAGAGAAGCCGATCAAGTTCGAGAAGCACGGGTTCCATGAAGGCGCGGACCGCCGCCGCGGCCCGGTCCGGGTCGCAGGAGGCGACACCGTCGACGATTGCGGCGTGGGCCTGCACGTCGGGCTCGGGAAGGTCGCTGGCGATCGTCGACTGGATTGTCTCCGCAATGGCCGCCGTGAAGAAGTCGTAGAGGTCGAGCATGGCGCGGTTGCCGGACGCATCGACGATGGAGCGATGGAAGGCGATGTCGCGGCGGATGAACGCGTCGCGTCCACCATCCGCCACAGTGCCGCGCGCCGCGAGCAGCCCCCGCATCCTTTCGAGGTCGGCAGGCGTGTGGCGTAGGGCCGCCAGGCGCGCGGCCTCCACGTCCAGCGCGGCGCGAGCCTCCCACTGGTCGCGCAGGCTCGCCCGCTTGACCCGATCGAGTGCCGCAGCCGGATCGACGGCCGAGCGCACATAGGTGCCCGAACCCTGCCTGGTTTCGAGCAGACCTTGCGACACGAGCATCCGCACAGCCTCACGAACGGTGCCTCGGCTCACCGAAAGCAGTTCGGCAAGCGTCAATTCGTTGGGGATGCGTTCGCCGATGCTCCACCTGCCGTCGGTGATTTCGAGACGCAGGTTGTCGGCGGCACTATCGGCAAGGTTCGTTCGGACCGCAGGCAACATTGGAGAATACATCAAATCATCGGATGACTTTGGCGAATAGTCCCGACATCACGCGGCGTCAACCTTCGATCGCACTGGCTCAGCGGGAAGAACGGGCTGTCAGCCGCCCATCAGAGCCCGGCAAAACTCTTCATGTGAAAGGCCTGCACCGCCGCCGGATATCGATAACCCGCGCCGTTGGGACAGGCGTTGCGGTCGAGGCAGCCACTGCTTCGGCAAGCCTCGCCTGCAGGTGCCCGAACATGACGGAGGCACTCCCCGTGGGCGAACCCCGTATCCGAATGTGCCGAAACTGGACAAGATTTAAGACAGGGTTTTCCGATACATAGATCGCAAAGGTGACTCTGTTTGCGAACTTCCCGGAGACCGATGTCGGCGTCAAACAGCAGCGCGCCGCGATAGGCGTGCCAGAGGCCGTAGTCAGGGTGCATCAGGATGCCGAGCGGCGATGACCTCAGCCCCTCGGCCCGCATCGCCCATTGCTGGAACGGCAGGTAGGGCTTGTCCGAAGGAGACACGGCTCGCGCGCCGAACTCGCGCGCAACATGACCGATGACCTCGCGCGACCAAGTGTCGAGGGGATTCTCCAGGTCAGCGGCCTGCGCCTCGCGCCATCGCTCGAAATGCGGCCAGGGTCCGGCCCCCGCCTGCCCGACCAGCAACACTGAGCGCGCGGGTCCCGACGGCCCATCCGGCACGTCATCGCCATCATGGAACACAAATCCGCCGCGCTGGATCAGCCCATGCCGGGCCAGCGCGGCGGCAACATCTTGGACAACGCGCATTGCCCCTCATTCCCCTGCCGGGACCTTCTCCCCGTGAACGGGGAGAAGGAGGCCTGTCGCGAGGGTGGCGACTCCCTCTCCCTGTTTACGGGGAGAGGGTAAGGGTGAGGGGCAGAGCGAACACATCAAACGTCACCCCTTCGGGTCCGGGTCGGAAAATGCGCTCCGCCAGACTTCCTTGTGGATGATGTTGGCCACTTTAGCCCGGCCTGTAACGGGCTCTCTTCAAGTGAAGGCGTCGGGCATCGACTCCTTCTTCCTGGCGATGAAGTCGTTGAGGCCGTCGTCGATGCCCTGGTCGAGATGCGGCGCCTCGTAGCTTTCGAGCCAGCGCCTGGCCAGTTCGTTGGCGCGCTGCGGCGCTGTCTTCTGGCCCTCGGCCAGCCACTGCTCGTAGGAATTGTTGTCGGCGATGTTGGAGCGGTAGAACGCCGTCTGGAAATTCGCCTGGGTGTGATCGCAGCCGAGGAAGTGGCTGCCCGGCCCGACCTGGCGGATGGCGTCCATGGCCTGGCCATTCTCGGAGAGATCGACGCCTTCGGCAAGTTTCTGCTGCATGCCGAGCTGGTCGATGTCCATCATGAACTTCTCGTAGCAGGAGGCGAGACCGCCCTCGAGCCAGCCGGCCGAATGCAACACGAAGTTGGTGCCGGCGAGCAGCGTTGAATTCAACGTGTTGGCGCTTTCATAGGCTGCCTGCGCGTCCGGTACCTTCGAGGCACAGAGCGAACCGCCGGTGCGGAACGGCAGGCCGAGACGGCGGGCGAGCTGTGCTGCGCCATAGGAGACGAGCGACGGCTCCGGCGTGCCGAAGGTCGGCGCGCCCGACTGCATGGAAATCGACGAGGCGAAGGTGCCGAACAGCACCGGTGCCCCCTTGCGGATCAGCTGGGTGAACGAGGCGCCGGCCAGCACCTCGGCCAGAACCTGGGTCAGCGTGCCGGCCACCGTCACCGGGCTCATGGCGCCGGCCAGGATGAACGGGGTGACGATGCAGGCCTGGTTGTGGCGCGCATAGACCTTGGCCGCGCCCAGCATGGTCTCGTCGAAGACCATCGGCGAGTTGGCGTTGATCAGGCTGGTCAGCACCGTGTTGTTCTCGACGAAATCGTCGCCGAACACGATCTTGGCCATCGCCACGGTGTCTTCGGCGCGCTCCGGCGCGGTCACCGAGCCCATGAACGGCTTGTCGGAATATTTGATGTGGCTGTAGACCATGTCGAGATGGCGCTTGTTGACCGGAATATCTACCGGTTCGCACACCGTTCCGCCCGAATGGTGGATCGACGGCGCCATGTAGGCGAGCTTCACGAAATTGCGGAAATCCTCGATCGTCGCATAGCGACGATTGCCGTCGAGGTCGCGCACGAAGGGGGGGCCGTAGACCGGCGCAAAGACGGTGGCGTCGCCGCCGATCTGCACCGAGCGCTCGGGATTGCGCGCATGCTGGGTGTAGATCGAGGGCGCCGTCTTCAGCAGTTCGCGGCACAGCCCCTTGGGAAAGTGAACCCGCTCGCCCTTTACGTCGCAGCCGGCTTCCTTCCATAGCGCCAGCGCCTCGGCGTCGTCGCGGAACTCGATGCCGATTTCTTCCAGCACCGTGTCGGCGTTCTTTTCGATGAGAGCGAGGCCCTCCTCGTTGAGGACCTCGTACACGTTCACTTTGCGCTTGATATAGGTGAGCTGCGTGCCCGGGCCGCCGCCACTGCGAGCAGCACGCCGCGCAGCCGCGCCGCCACTGCCGCCACGCCCCCGCCTGCCGCCTGCCTGCTCTTGATCGAGTGACGGGTTCTCGCTCATGATCGTTTCTTCCCTGAATCCGATTTACACCGCCCTCGGCGGCTCCTTGCCGGATCGTAGCCAAGCACCCTTAGCGAAACGGCTTGTCAGCGCCAAGACCTGTCGCAAATTCGACAAGAAATCCGCGAGATTGTCGGTCGCTTTCGTCTTGCAGGAAGTCGCAAATCAGCTATGGGTTTGCAGCACTTGCAAGCTAGGTATAGCGCGATAGCCGCACACCCAGGATTGGCCTGCCCGAGGGAGCCCCAAAAGATGTCCGACGACGAAATCATCCTCTCCGAGCTTTCCGACGACGAACTCGTGCAGCAGATGCACGACGACCTCTATGACGGGCTGAAAGAGGAAATCGAGGAAGGCACCAACATCCTCCTTGAGCGCGGCTGGGCACCGTATGCGGTCCTGACCGAAGCGCTCGTCGAGGGCATGCGCATCGTCGGCGAGGATTTTCGCGACGGCATCCTGTTCGTCCCGGAAGTTCTCCTGTCGGCAAACGCCATGAAGGCCGGCATGGCGATCCTGCGCCCGCTGCTCGCCGCGACCGGCGCTCCCAAGCAGGGCAAGCTGGTCATCGGCACGGTCAAGGGCGACATCCACGACATCGGCAAGAACCTCGTCGGCATGATGATGGAGGGCGCCGGCTTCGACGTCATCGACCTCGGCATCAACAACCCGGTCGAGAACTACCTGGCGGCCATCGAGGAGCATCAGCCCGACATCATCGGCATGTCGGCGCTGCTGACCACGACCATGCCCTACATGAAGGTGGTCATCGACACGATGAAGGAAAAGGGCATCCGCGACGACTTCGTCGTGCTCGTCGGTGGTGCTCCGCTCAACGAGGAGTTCGGCAAGGCCGTCGGTGCAGACGCCTACTGCCGCGACGCCGCGGTCGCCGTCGAGACGGCCAAGGACTACATGAAGCGCAAGCACAACCTGCGCGCTTCGGCCTGACGAAATTGGGCCGCACCTTGCAGTGCGGCCCCTTCGTGCCGATCTGAAAGATTGGTCGTAGCGAAGTCCGTTAGCGGACCGTGTCCTCGACGGCGTTCACCGTGCCCTTGACGTCCCGGCCGACGCCGCGAACGGTGTTGGCACATGATGCAAGTACGAGCGCGCAGACAAAGACGACGAGCAGACGTGACGGTTTCATGGACTGCATTTCCCTCCGTATGTAGAGTCGCCCTAACGCAACGACGGCCGGTTCAACTGGTTCCATGGGCATAAAGCAAAACACGAAACCGGACCCCGCGAACAAGCTGCTGGTCATAGGCTGCGGCATGATCGCGCGCGAGGTGTTGGCGGTCAAGCAGCAGCTCGGGCTGGATCATCTTGAACTTACCTGCCTGCCGGCGGACTTTCACTTCCGCCCTGATCGTATCGCGCCTGCCATGGACAAGGCGATCGAGGAAGCCAAGGCCGAAGGCTACAAGCACATCTATGTAGGCTATGCCGATTGCGGCACCGGCGGCCTGCTCGACAATGTCTGCGAGAAGCACGGCGTCGAACGCATCGCCGGACCGCACTGTTTCGCCTTCTACCAAGGTGCTGCCGCCTACGCCGAGGTCGCGGACGCCGACATGATGTCGTTCTACATGACCGATTTCCTATGCCGTCAGTTCGAATCGTTCTTCATCAAGCCACTCGGACTCGACCGGCATCCGGAACTGGTGAAGGACTATTTCGGCAATTACGAAAAGCTCATCTACCTCGCCCAGACCGACGACCCGGCTCTCGACAAGGTGGCCGAGGACGCGGCCAGGATGTTAGGCCTCGCTTATGAGCGCCGCGCGACCGGCTATGGCGACCTGCCCGAGGCACTTGCCAAGGCGGCTGCTGCCGAAGCAAATCTCAAGGGCGCCTGATTCCGATCCGGAACGGGCCTTTTTGGAGGGCTCGATGGTTGTCCTGAGATTGACGCTCGCAGCACTGGCCGTGACCGTGGCCGGCGCAGCCCATGCCGATGGCGTGGTGCAGAAATTGATGACGCCGGCAGACAAGGTCCGGCTCGAGAATTACGACACGACACGCAAGGAAGCGATGCAGGAAGCGATGGGCGGCCTGCCGCGCGAGGTCGCGATCATCGGCGCCTTGGCCGCAAAGCACCCGCAGTCCTTCGCGGATTTCGACATGACCGGGAATTGGCAGTGCCGCACCATCAAGGCCGGCGGCATGGGCGCACTCGTCGTCTACGACTGGTTCAAGTGCAGGGTCACCGACGACGGCTCGGGCTGGATGCTGGAGAAGCTGAGCGGATCGCAACGCACCAAGGGCCGCTTCTATACCGACGGCGACACCCGGCTAATCTATCTCGGTTCCGGTTTCGTGGCCGGCGAGAAGCCGACGGCTTATGGCAAAGGTCCCGAAACCGACCAGGTCGGCTACGCCTTCAGGACAGGCGCATCCGAATGGAGGATCGAGTTCCCTGCCCCGCAATACGAATCCAAGCTCGACATCATCGAATTTCAGCGCTGACGTTGTATTCGACGAACGGCGGCATCACATTGGGCCCTTCCGACGTCATCAAGGCTTAATCAGGCCGTCGCATACTGCGATGGGGACGGCACGCCGAAAGGCGCTGCCGAAATTGGGCGAAAGGGTCCATGAAACAACACTTCGACGGCCTCGAAGGGGGAGAAATCGACGCTGCACCGCGTCGACGGCGCGGCCGCCGTCTTTCTGAGATATTCGCCCAGCTCGCGCGTGACGCGAAGGGCGACGTTTCCATAGGCGACATACGCGACACACTCGGAAAGCGCAGCTTTGCGCCGCTGCTGGTGCTGTTTGCCGGCTTCAACCTGCTTCCTCTCCCGCCGGGTGCATCCGCGGTTCTCGGGCTTCCGCTGCTGATCGTCGCCGCCCAAATGGCCTTCGGCGGCACTCGCGCCTGGCTGCCGAGCTTCGTCACCAAGCGCTCGCTGAGCGCCGAACAGTTCCGCAAGGTCACGGACTGGATCATCCCCAGGTTGATCCGCCTCGAGGAAGTGGTCCGGCCGCGCTACTGGCCGTTCTGGCGCCGGCAGGGCGACCGCGTCATCGGCTTCATCGCGCTCATCCTGTCGGTGTCGATCACCCTGCCGATCCCGCTCGGCAACTGGTTGCCCGCCTTTGCGACGGCCCTGCTCGGGCTCGCCCTGTCCGAACGCGACGGCATCCTCTTTGCGGTCGGCAGCGTCGTCGGCGCAGCCTCGCTCGCGCTCATAGGCGTGGTCGTCGGCGGCGCGGGATTCGCCACGCACGCCCTCATGGTCTGGCTCGGCTAACCACCGAGCCTGCTACTCCGACGACGGCAAACACCGCCCTCGCATCCGTTCGCACACGAGCCGTGCGACGCGGATTCGAGCGCTGCGGATTCGGCAGCGCATCGGCCGCCTTTTCCCATCTTCTTTGCGACACTACGCCGCGTCGCTTTTGAATGCGCGCGCGTCGTCCCATAACAAGCAGCACCCCAACGGTTGCGGCAAAGCTCAACACACTGAAAGCGAGACCGAAATGGCAGACCTGATCATCGTTTACTGGCGCGACATCCCGGCGCAGGTGATCGTCAAGAAGGGCCGGCAGAACGCCAAGCGCGAACTGCCGCTGCGCTTCACCGAGGCGATCGACATGTGCGCCATGCGCACGGGGGCCGGCGACACGGACGCCTACTTGGCGGAGTGGCGCAAGGCCGATCCGCTGCCGGTCGGCGACGATCTCGAGGCGGAAGCCGACAAGGCCCTGGCGGAACTCGATGCGAAATTCACGCGGGAGCGGCTGGTCGCTCTCGTCAAAGCGGGCGGCAAGGAAGATGGTTGATACCCAGCCGAAATCCAACTCGACGGCTCATCCCGTCGTCACTCAGGCGACGCTGGTCAAAAAGGCTGCGCCCAAGAGCGACTACAAGCCAGCGGACGTGTCGCCCCAGCGACGCGTCCAGCGCAGCTACACCGTGCGGCTCTGGTCCGTGCGCAACTCCCGTCTGCTGGAGTGGTTCTACAGTCGTTTCGCCGACGCCTTCCTGAAGCTCCACCCGCTGTGGAAGAGGATCGGCTACGGCCGCGTCGAGGCGCCGGTTAAGTTCGTCGAGAAGCACGTGAAGGGCCTCATGTTCGACTGCCGCATGTGCGGCCAGTGCGTGCTCTCCTCGACCGGCATGTCATGCCCGATGAACTGCCCGAAGCAGCTTCGCAACGGCCCGTGCGGCGGCGTCAGGGCCAACGGCAACTGCGAGGTCGAGCCGGACATGCCCTGCGTTTGGGTGAAAGCCTGGGAAGGCTCGCGCAACATGGCGCAAGGCGACGCCATCCTCAACGTCCAGAAACCGGTCGACCAGTCACTGCGCGAAACCTCAGCCTGGTTGAGGGTAACGGCCCAGGCCGCCGCCGCGCGTGAAACCGCCAACAAGGAAGTCGCATGACCCCGCCTCGCCCGCGCCATCCCGACGAGAACCCGCACGGCATCGACCTGCCGCTCGAACCACAGCCCGGCCATTCATCGCGCGGCCGGCTCGAGCGCGTGCTTCGCCGCGGCGAGTTCGCCGTGACCACCGAGCTCAACCCGCCCGACAGCGCTAACCCCGAAGATGTCTACGACCGGGCGAAGATCTTCGACGGCTGGGTCGACGGCATCAATGCGGTCGACGCCTCCGGCGCCAACTGCCACATGTCCTCGGTCGGCATCTGCGCCCTGCTCACGCGCATGGGCTACGCCCCGATCATGCAGATCGCATGCCGCGACAAGAACCGCATCGCCATCCAGGGCGATGTTCTGGGCGCTGCCGCGATGGGGGTGGCCAACATCCTTTGCCTCACCGGCGACGGCGTCCAGGCCGGCGACCAGCCCGGCGCCAAGCCGGTCTTCGACCTCGATTCGATGTCGCTCCTCGAAACCATCCGCATCATGCGCGACAACGGCAAGTTCCTCTCGGGACGAAAGCTGACGACACCGCCGCAGCTCTTCCTTGGCGCCGCGGTAAATCCATTTGCACCGCCCTTCGATTTTCGACCCATCCACCTCGGCAAGAAGATCGCCGCCGGCGCGCAGTTCGTGCAGACGCAGTATTGCTTCGACGTGCCGATGTTCAAAACCTTCATGCAGAAGGCGCGAGATCTCGGCCACACAGAGAAGGTTTTCATCCTCTGCGGCGTCGGGCCGCTCGCCTCGGCCAAGACAGCCAAGTGGATCCGGTCGAACGTGCCGGGCATCCACATCCCCGACTCGGTCATCACGCGGCTCGAAGGCGCGCAGGACCAGAAGAAGGAAGGCAAGCAGATCTGCATCGACATCATCAACGAGGTGAAGGAGATCGCAGGCGTCTCCGGCGTCCACGTGATGGCCTATCGCCAGGAGGAATATGTCGCCGAGATCGTCGACGAATCGGGCGTATTGAAAGGCCGCCGGCCATGGAAGCGCGAAAGCCGTCGCGACGACCAGCTCGTCGCCGACCGGCTCGACCACCTTCTGCACGACGACGTCACAGAATCCCAGGTCGACATGGTGAAGACCGCGCATTGACGCCCTTCGGGTAGCCTTCGCGCTTGAACAAGAACAGATAACGATATAAAGAAATCTTTATATCTACGGAGAGGTTCCATGACCCGCACGATCGTTGCCTCGGCAACCAAGGAAATCATCATCGGCTTCGATCAGCCCTTCTGCGTGATCGGCGAGCGCATCAATCCGACCGGGCGCAAGAAGCTCGCGGCCGAGATGCAGGCCGGCAATTTCGAGACCGTGATCAAGGACGCACTGGAGCAGGCTGCCGCTGGCGCCACCATGCTCGACGTCAATGCCGGTGTCACCGCCGTCGACCCGAACGCCACCGAGCCGGGCCTTCTCGTGCAGACGCTGGAGATCGTGCAGAACCTCGTCGACCTGCCGCTGTCGATCGACAGCTCCGTCACCGCCGCCATCGAGGCCGGCCTCAAGGTCGCCAAGGGCCGCCCGCTGGTCAACTCGGTCACCGGCGAGGAGGAGAAGCTCGAGGCCATCCTGCCGCTGGTCAAGAAGTACAACGTGCCGGTCGTCGCCATCTCCAACGACGAGACCGGCATCTCCATGGATCCAGACGTGCGCTTCGCGGTCGCCAAGAAGATCGTCGAGCGCGCCGCCGACTACGGCATCCCCGCCCACGACGTGGTCGTCGACCCGCTGGTCATGCCGATCGGCGCGCTGGGTGATGCAGGCCGTCAGGTGTTCCAGCTGCTCTACCGCCTGCGAAACGAATTGAAGGTCAACACCACCTGCGGCCTGTCGAACATCTCCTTCGGCCTGCCGCACCGCCACGGCATCAACGGCGCCTTCATCCCGATGGTGATCGGCGCCGGCATGACCTCGGCCATCATGAACCCCTGCCGCCCGCAGGAGATGGAAGCGGTGCGGGGCGCCAACGTGCTCAACGGCACCGACGCCAACTGCACGACCTGGATCAAGACCTACAAGGACTACAAGCCGGGCGAACACGCCGCTCCGGCGCCGGCCGCCGTGACGTCGCCTGCTGAAGGTGCCGCCGCCGGCGGACGCCGCCGCGGTGGTCGTGAAGCCCGCATGGCAAGGGGATAGTGATTTGGTGCGTCCTTCGAGGCTCGCCTTCGACAGGCTCAGGCTCGCACCTCAGGATGAGGACCGCTTCGGTACGTCCATCTTTCTGAGACCGAGGGACGCATCCTTCGCATCAGCCCTGTTTCGGAACCAAGTGTCCGCGACGCGAAAGAGCCGGAAGCGCCTCATACGCCAAAGCGATGAGCGCTTCCTTTTTTCTTCTCGACCATCCCTTGATTTGACGTTCACGGGCAATCGCGTCCGTGATCCTGTCGTACGTTTCAGTAAAGACGAGAACAGCCGGCCTGCGCCGGGCCGTATAGCTGTCGATGGGCAAGTTGTTGTGTTCCCAAACTCGCGCCTCTATGGCTTGTTTCGTCGAACCGACATAGTAACTGCCGTCAGCACATCGAAGGATGTAAACGGTCATCTCGAATTGCATACGCCAAGCCCGCTAACTTCGCACCCAAATCGAACGGTTGACGATACCACTGCTGTGAGGTCTCCGCGACTGGCGTTGGGCGGCTGCGCCCTCCCTCATCCTGAGGTGCGAGCGAAGCGAGCCTCGAAGGACGCACGATCATGAACTCTCCCGCCAACATCACCGACCCGCTGGTGCTCTTCATGCCTTCGGGCAAGCGCGGCCGGTTCCCGGTGGGAACGCCGGTGCTCGACGCGGCACGCCAGCTCGGCGTCTATGTCGAGAGCGTGTGCGGCGGGCGCGCCACCTGCGGGCGCTGCCAGATCGAAGTCCAGGAAGGCAATTTCGCCAAGCACAAGATCGTCTCGTCCAACGACCACATCTCGCCCAAGGGCCCCAAGGAGGAGCGCTACGAGCGTGTGCGCGGCCTGCCCGACGGGCGCCGCCTGTCGTGCTCCGCCACCATCCAGGGCGACCTCGTCATCGACGTGCCGCAAGACACGGTCATCAACGCGCAGGTGGTGCGCAAGGCAGCCACAGATCGCGTCATCGAGCGCAATGCCGCCGTGCAGCTCTGCTATGTCGAGGTGGAAGAACCCGACATGCACAAGCCGCTCGGCGACCTCGACCGCCTGAAGGCCGCGCTCGAGAAGGACTGGGGCTGGAAGGAACTGCTGGTCGCGCCGCACCTCATCCCGCAGATCCAGAAGATCCTCCGCACCAAGCTGCCGGACCAGCCGGAGGTCAGCCCGGGCAAGTGGGGTGTGACCGCCGTCGTTCACCGCGACATGGATTCGTCGCGGCCCTTTATCATCGGCCTCTACCCCGGCCTCAAGAACGAGGCCTACGGCATCGCCTGCGACATCGGCTCGACGACGATCGCGATGCACCTCGTGTCGCTGCTGTCCGGCCGCATCGCCGCCTCCTCGGGCACGTCGAACCCGCAGATCCGTTTCGGCGAAGACCTGATGAGCCGCGTGTCCTACGTGATGATGAATCCGGACGGACGCGAGGCCATGACCAAGGCCGTGCGCGAGGCCGTCAACACGCTGATCGGCAAGGTCTGCGATGAAGGCGGGGTCGACCGGCACGACATCTTCGATTGCGTGTTCGTCGCCAACCCGATCATGCACCATCTGTTCCTGGGCATCGACCCGACGGAGCTCGGACAGGCGCCGTTCGCGCTCGCCGTCTCGGGCGCGCTGCAATACTGGGCCCATGAACTCGACATCGACGTCAGCCGCGGCGCGCGCCTCTACACCCTGCCCTGCATCGCCGGGCATGTCGGCGCCGACGCCGCGGGCGCAACGCTGTCCGAGGGACCGTACCGCCAGGACAAGATGATGCTACTGGTCGACGTCGGCACCAATGCCGAGATCGTGCTCGGCAACAAGGACCGCGTCGTGGCCGCATCCTCCCCGACCGGCCCGGCCTTCGAGGGCGCCGAGATTTCGTCCGGCCAGCGCGCCGCACCGGGCGCCATCGAGCGCGTCCGCATCGATCCGGAAACGCTGGAGCCGCGCTACCACGTGATCGGCACCGAGCAGTGGTCGGACGAGCCCGGCTTCGACGAGGCCTCGTGGAAGACCGGGGTTACCGGCATCTGCGGATCGGCGATCATCGAGGTCGTGGCCGAGATGTACCTTTCGGGCATCATCTCGGAAGACGGCGTCATCGACGGTTCGCTCGCAGCCAAAAGCCCGCGCATCATCCCGAACGGACGCACCTTCTCCTACCTGCTGCGCGAAGGCCGGCAGGGCGAACCGCGCATCACCGTCACGCAGAACGACGTGCGCGCCATCCAGCTTGCCAAGGCGGCGCTCTATGCAGGCGTCAAGCTGCTGATGGAAAAGCAGGGCGCCGAGACGGTCGACGCGATCCGCTTCGCCGGAGCGTTCGGGTCGTTCATCGATCCGAAATACGCCATGGTGCTCGGCCTGATCCCCGATTGCGATCTCGCCGAGGTCAAGGCCGTCGGCAACGCAGCAGGCACCGGCGCGCTGATGGCGCTTCTCAATCGCGACCATCGCCGCGAGATCGAACGCGAGGTCGGACGCATCGAGAAGATCGAGACCGCGCTCGAGCCGCACTTCCAGCAGCTCTTCATCGACGCCATGGCGCTGCCGAACAAGGTCGATCCTTTCCCCAAGCTCTCCGAACAGGTCAAGCTGCCGCCGCGCAGGGCGACGAGCGAGACGGAAGCCGATGCTGCCGCGCCACGGCGCCGATCGCGCGAGGAGCGCGCCGCACGGCGCACGCGGGACTGAACCGACAATTTCTCCCCATAGCGGCGCCCCGGCGCCGCTTTTTTCATCGTGGACAAGACGTTGCGGAGATGTTTCCGTAGCGTAACCGTTCTGCCACGCGCTGCCGGCAGAACGAAATCGGGACGAAACAGGGTCGACCTACCTTCCGAGCATCGAACCGCCGCCTGTGGGGCCTCTCCGCGTCGGCACCAGGATGAAAGGAAGACACCATGTCGATCATGAGTTCGATCGGCCGCTATGGTGCGGCCATCCGCAAGGCGCGTCGCGATGCCAAGACCGTGCGCTCCATCAGCGAGCTTTCCCCCGAGATCCAGAAGGATATCGGTTGGCCAGCCTATGACGGGGAGCCGAGACGGTCGCTGTTTTCGACCATCGTTGCGGGGCGCTGACCCCTAGCTGGGCAAGTGTTTCGAAAATACCCCAAATCTGAAACACAATCGCATCCACGCGAGATCAATCTGAAACAGAAGCGAATGTAATCTTCTGCCGGGTCGGTGGCGCATTCAGTATTGCGTAGCGCCGCCGCCCCTTCTTTCGGGAGATCATCATGTCCATCATCGGAGAGTTCCACCAGTTCGGTGCGGTGCTCAGGCATTTGCGCCGCGACAGTCGCATCGAGGCGATGATGGACGGCTTGCCGCGCGAGTTGCAGGTCGAACTCGGCTGGATCGACGGGCCGAACCCGCATGGACGCGGCGTCGCCGGCCAGGTGCACAAATATGGCCGCGTGGCCATGCTGATGGACAAGCTGCCCATCGACATACAGGCGGAACTGGGCTGGCCTGTAGGGCCGCTCGCCAAGGCTGCGAATGTCATTGCCTTCGACGGGCGGAAAGCCCGCTGCGCGTGACCTTCGCCGACAAGGTCAGGATATTGCTGCTTCGCCGCAGTTCGGGCCGGCATGGCCCAGCCGCCCCGGTGCAGAGCATCGCTCCGATGCCGGTCCGGCGCCGGGGCTGACACCACAGGACACGGGATGGTTACCGAGATGCCATTCTTCGACGAACTCGGCCGCGCGGGAGCGCGCTACAGACACGCGCGGCGGGCCCGTCAGACTGCCCGCATCATGAATGCGCTTCCGATCGAGATCCAGCGCGACCTCGACTGGAACCCGCCGCCGTCGCTCATGGCGAAAGTCTACCGCTCGTTGTCGGGCGCAATGCGGCGCTGACACGGCCAGGCCCGGTTCATACCGCCATCGAGATCGGGTACCTTCGTCGGACGAGCATCCATCAGGGAGGCGCTGCCATGGCTGCCTATCTCATCGCCGATGTCGATGTCACCGACGCCGCCACTTTCGAAGAGTACAAGCGCGACGTACCCGCGACCGAGCAGCGCTATGGCGGAAGATATCTCGCGCGCGGTGGCGCGACCAAGGTGCTGGAGGGCGACTGGCAACCGCACCGCCTCATCATCCTGGAGTTTCCGGACATGGACTCGCTGATGCGCTGGTACGAATCGCCGGAATACGCACGCCTCAAGGCGATCCGCGAGCGGAGCGCCCGCACGAGGATCATCGTGCTGGAAGGCGTTCTGCCAGCCTAGGCCAGGCTCGCTCCGACGGCCGCCGTGCCGCCCCAGGGGCGGGGCGGCAAAGCCAAGAGTCTCAGAACTTGCCAGTCAGATTGAACGTCTCGAACGCCGCGCGGATGTGCTCCGCCGCTGCCTTGACCGGCGCGCTCGCCTCCGGTGCCACGATCATCGCCAGGCTGTAGTTGCCGATCTCCGGCATCCCGTCCTTCGGACCGAGTTCGACCAGTTCCTCGCCGAGGAAAGACTTCGGCAGCGGCGCCACCGCCAGGTCGGACAGGATTGCGGCCCTCTGGCCAGCCGTATGCGCGCTCATATAGGCGACGCGATAGTTACGGCCCTCACGGCCGAGCGCTTCGAGCGCTCCCGCCCGCCAGGCGCAGCCCTCCTCCCACAGCGATACCGGCAGCGGCTCGCGCATGTGGGCGCAGCCGCCCTTGGCGCCGGCCCAGACGATCGGTTCGGTAAGCAGCACTTCGCTGCCGGCGGCGACCGCCTTGCAGGAATTGGTCAACAGCGTGATGTCGAGCGCGCGGTCATCCATGCGGCGCCTCAGGTTGCTGCTCTGGTCGATTACGACGTCGACAGCGATCGCCGGATGGGTCTGCGCGAAACGCTTGAGTACGTGCGGCAGCACGCGTTCGCCGAAATCGTCCGGCGACCCCAACCTCACAACACCGACGATGTCGGGAATGATGAACTTCGAAACGGCCTCGCGATTGATCGCCAGCATGCGGCGCGCGTAGCCGAGCAGCATCTCACCGTCGGTGGTGAGCGCCACCGAGCGCGCGTCGCGCAGGAAGACAGAGCGGCCGAGGATGTCCTCGAGCTTCTTGATCTGCATCGAGACGGCCGATGGCGTCCGGAAGACCGCGTTGGCGGCAGTGGTGAAACTCCCGGTTTCGGCAATGGCCACGAAGGTGCGCAGGACGTCGAGGTCGAGCAGTGGCAGCGGATGATTGAGTGGCGCGTTCATGAAGCCAGTCCTTCAATATTTCTGATCGAAGCCATCATTTCATTTCGTTTGATTGAACCGCATCCCGGAGCGATAGTCAACTCCATCGAAGCCAGCACACACCGCTTCGAGGTGCCCGGAAAGAAAGAGCGCAGCAATGCGCGAGACGGTTCGAAACCAGCGGTGCCCACCGGGCGAGCACCTAAAGCCGGCCTTGACCCGGCCCAGCAGGAAGGAAACCGCAATGTCCATTCTTTCGACGATCGGTCGCTTCGCCGCAGAACTCAACGAAGCACGCACCCGTTATCAGACCGCCCGCTCCGTCCGCTCGCTGCCGCTCGACCTGCAGAAGGACATCGGCTGGCCGGAAGCCTTCGATTCCAAGACTGGCTACCGCCACGGCCGGGGCGGCGAACCGGTCTGACCGCTTGCGTGGCCTGCCCGGACCAGGGCAGGCCCAACGGGCCGCCGGGTGCATTTCGCCGCACCACCGGTGATGTCGCTTTTGCGGCGAGGTGCTTCGCTTTCACTGCATTCCGCTGGTGGGACACTCACTATATGCGCATCGAACGAGCTGCCCCACTCCAGTACGCGAAGGCACCCCGTGTGACCTTGTGCATGGAGACAGTACGATGAAGTTCTTTGCTCGCCTTTTCGCCGTCCGTCGTGACGCGAACCTCACGACCGCCATAGAGCGCCAGCGCCTCGCCAGGACGATGCCTGGGCAGACGGGCGCCATCGCCGCCAACCGGCTCGGCATGCTCATCGGCTAGGCCACTGAGCCTGCCTTCTGCCGCGCGCCGCCGCCATTCCTGCAGCATCGGAATGGCGGCGTACTGCTTGCATCGACGGCCGCCATGCGTGGCCGGCTAACGGCGGATGTCGCAGATTTAATTTTAGCGACACCTTCAACCCCATTGACAGCAACGAAAATTGCTGTTGACGCTATGCTATTCGCGACATGATGTTCGCGCCGTTCCGGCTCAGCGTGAGGGTTCCTTGAACGCCATCAAACATCCGATCAAACGATCGCTTGTGTTCTTCCTCGTACCCGATTTCACCATGGTTGCCTTTGCAACCGCCCTCGATCCGCTGCGCATCGCAAACCGCATGCTCGGCTACGAAGCCTACAAGTGGCGGCTCGCCAGCATCGACGGCAAGGGCGTGCGCGCGTCCAACGGTGTCGAATGCGCGGTCAACTCCTCGCTCGAGGAGGAGCGCCGCAAGATGGCCGGTCACGAGCGTCCGTCCATGGTCATCGTCTGCACCGG